>JBDTPJ010000022.1:0-39124 GCA_039932755.1 Betaproteobacteria bacterium | reverse complement strand
TTTGTAAACCGTTGGTCGTGGGTTCAATTCCTACTGCCGGCACCATCAACATGTGGCGCCGCGTCCACGTGCTCGGATCGGCGGCGAACTGACACAACGCCAAAGCATCCAGCGTGTGCGGTAAAATGGAACTTGCGATGCAGTACATTCTCCCGCCGTTGATCCTGAAACGCATGGACAGGTGCCGTCGCGCGCTTGGCGTGTCTTCGGCGAAGGGCGGCCCACCTTGACGCAGCTGCAGCAAGGAAGTCAGCGGCGCCGGAGGAAGGTAGACTACAGGTCGTGAAGGAACTGTTTGACTCCGGCCATGTGGTCGACCTCATTCTCGCGGCGGTATTCCTGGAAGCCGTGTTCATCGCCATTTACCGCGGCAAGACCGGCCGCGGCGTGCGGCTGCGCGAGGTTGCCGCCAGCCTGCTCTCCGGAGTCTTCCTATTGCTCGCGCTTCGCTGCGCACTGGTCGGCGAGCGTTGGCCCTGGATTGCCACCTGGCTGCTGGCGGCCCTCATCACCCACTTCGCTGACCTGACAGGACGCCGTCCCCGCTGACGCCCGCCGGTCGGAATAGGGGATGCGCTTCGGGTCCTTGTCTTAGAATCCCGATTGCTGCGTGATGCCCGGTCAAATCCCGGGTACCGTGTCAGCCATGCCGGGCCCCTGCGGCTCGATTCCCGGTTACGGTCGATAGAAAGTCGAAATCAGCGCATGCCGCTCGTGGGTTTTCGGCCGACCAAAGCGCGGCTCATCATCGAGGACAGCAAGGCCAGCATCCTGGTGATGAAGGTCGTCGTCCAGGCGGGTGAATCGGTCAAGCTCGCCACCGGCGGCATGCTCGAGGAGCTCAGCGGTGTGCTGCGCATCCGCAGCAAGGACATGGCCGCAAGGAACGGCGCCAACGATCCTGGGTCCCTGGTCTACATTGCGGAAGCGGACAACGCAGCCGACCCTGCTCCGGCCAAATTCCAAATCAATCTCACGATGGCCAGCACCAAGTTCGATACGCTGGTGCGGGTTGCGTTGTCGGGCCGGCTGCCAACAAAATTCTTCGTCGATGCCGGCGAGCGGGTTTCCCGGACCGAGACGCGCGGCTTGGGCTACGAGGTGCGGGCAGGCAGGCGCAGCAAGTACTGGGATACGCTCGCGCACCGCACCCTCGTGGTCACGAATTTCACTTTCATCCTGCCCATCGATGTGCCGGAATCGCGAGGCGACGATGCCGCAGCGCGTGAAGCTGAATCCGGCCCCTCGGTGGCCACCAATGCGCAGGTCGCGGAACTCATCGACGGCCTGTTCGTGTTTCATGGCGAGACCAAACATACGCTGGTCGCGCTGATATGCATCCTCGGAATACTTGCCGTCGCCGCGCTGGTGATCGGGTTGGTATTATTCCATCGGGCCTGACCCCGGTGCTTCCATAGCGCCGCCGCATTCAATCGAGTCACCGGAAAGCAGAAAATGAATCAACTCGATTTCAAGGACAGGGTCGCCGTCATCACCGGCGGCGCGGCCGGGATCGGCCTCGCCGTTGCGCGCCGGCTGGTTGCGAGCGGCGCGCGCGTCGCGCTGTGGGACCGGGACGAAAAGACGCTGGCGGAGGCCAAGGCCCAGATAGGTGGCAACGCGGTGACCTGTGTGCTTGACGTGGCTGACGCCGCCGCCGTCGAGCGCGCGAGCGCTGCAACCATGGCAGCCTGTGGTGGCGTCGACGCGCTGATCTGTTCCGCGGGCATCACCGGGCCTAATGTGACCCTTGCCGATTATCCTGTCGACCAGTGGAAGCTGGTATTCGACGTCAATGTTCACGGCGTGTTCCTGTGTAATCGCGCCCTCGTGCCGATCATGCAAAAAAAGGACTACGGCCGCATCGTCAACATTGCGTCAGTGGCCGGCAAGGAAGGCAATCCGAACGCGTCGGCGTACAGCGCATCCAAGGCCGCGGTGATCGGGCTCACCAAGTCGCTGGGCAAGGAATTGGCCAAGACGGGCATCCGCGCCAATTGCGTGACGCCCGCTGCGGTGCGCACGGCAATTTTTGACCAGATGTCGCAGCAGCACATCGATTTCATGCTGTCGAAGATCCCGCTGGGAAGGTTCGGCACCGTCGACGAAATCGCCGCCATGGTGTGCTGGCTGGCGAGCGAGGATTGCTCGTTTTCCACCGGGGCCGTGTTCGACTTGTCCGGCGGACGCGCGACGTATTGATTGCGGTCGTTTCGATTCTGATCGCGCGGGGCGTGCTCAGACCTTCAGGATCACTTTCCCGATAAGTTTTCCCGATTCCATCAGCGCATGCGCGTCGCGCGCCTGCGCCAGCGGCAGCGTTTCATGGATCACGACCTGCAGCCGCTTTTGCGCGAACAGCGGCCACACCTTTTCATGCAATGACCGGGCGAGCGCGACCTTGCGCGCCAGGGGACTTGCGCGCAGCGTGGAGCCCGTCAGCGTCAGCCGCTTCAGCATCATCGGCGTGAGATTCACGTTGACCTGGTTGCCGTTCAGGAATCCGATCTGCGACAGGCGGCCTTCCAGCGCCAGGCACTTCAGGTTCTTCTCGACGTAGTCCCCGCCGACCATGTCGAGCACCACGTTCACGCCATGCCTGTTGGTGATACGCGCCACCTCGGCCACGAAGTCCTGCGTCTTGTAGTCGATCGCGTGATCGGCGCCGATGGTGCTGCAAAACGCGACCTTTTCCGCGCTGCCCGCCGTGGTGAAGACAATTGCGCCGAACGCCTTTGCGAGCTGGATGGCGGTCAATCCGATGCCGCTGGTGCCGCCGTGGATCAGGATCGACTCGCCGGAAACCAGGTGCACGCGGTCGAAGACGTTGTACCAGACGGTGAAATAATTTTCCGGGACGCCGGCGGCTTCACGCAACGCAAGTCCGCTGGGTATCGGCAGGCAAAATCCCGCGGGCGTCGCGCAATACTGCGCATAGCCACCGCCGGGCGTCAGCGCGCAGACCTCGTCGCCCACCTGCCACGTCGTGACTCCCTCGCCCAGGGCGGCGATGCGACCCGCGACCTCGAGGCCCACGACCGGCGACGCATCGGCAGGCGGCGGATACGCGCCGGCGCGCTGGAGACAGTCAGGCCGGTTTACGCCCGCAAAGGCGACCTCGATCAGGACCTCGCCCGGTTTGAGTTTCGGTACCGGACCGTCGGCAAGGTAAAGGACGTCCGGCGGACCCGTTTCGCGCATCGCGACGTAGCGCATGGAATCAGGGATCGGCATCAGGTTGTTTCCAGTTTGCGGATCGGGCGATTCTAACGGGTAATCTTCATCGGGCAGAAGTTGCTTCGACTCGACCGGGCAGTGTGTCGCGCGCGGCGACCAGCCACAGGAACGCGAGGCCAAAGCCCAGCGCCAGTATCCACAGCGTGGGCCGCAGGCCGATGGTCTCGGCCAGCAGGGCGCCGAGCAATGCACCCAGGGGTGTCAGGAGGCCGGCCGCGACCTGCCAGGTGGCTGCCGCACGCCCCAGCGCTTCCTGCGGTAACAAACGCTGGCGCAACGTGGTTTCGTTGACGAGGTAGACGGTCATGGCGCCATCGCCAAAGACTTGCTGCGCGACCAGGAACAGCATGGCGATCCATGGCACGGCGGGCGCCAATGGAATGAACATCTGCATCAGCGCCGTCGTGGCGAGTGAACCCATCAGCGTGCGGCGAATGCCCCAGCGTGCCGCCGCGGGCGCGGCAAGGGAGGCGCCCATCAGGCCGCCAATGCCACCGCAGCCGATTGCAATCCCGAGCTGGGTCGGCGACAGCCCAAGGTCGCGTAGCGCGTAGAGCGTGTACAGCGACGCCATGAAGCTTCCACACAGCGTGAACATCGTCATTGCGCAAAATATCGTGCGCACGGCCGGCGTACGCCAGACCACGCCGACGCCAGTGCGCACGTCGTCGACGAACGAGGATTCTGCAACCGGCGCGCGAATCACCTCTGGCTTGCGTATCCGTGCGATCAACAATGCGGACGCGACGAACGTCATCGCGTCGGCGGCGATGGCGATGGGTGCCGTCCATAGCGCCACCAGCGCGCCGCCGATTGCCGGTCCGGAAATTTCGGCCATGGCGTCGACGGCCTCGCGCTTGCCATTGGCGTCGAGCAGGCGTTTGCGCGACACAAGATCGGTGATGAACACGTGGTCGGCAAGATTGAACAGCACGGTGCAGATGCCGGTGACGGCGGCGACCGCATAGAGCAGTGGCAACGTCAGCACGTCATGCAGCGCGGCCAGGGGAATGGCCAGCAGCACGATGGCGCGGATCAGGTCGGTGGTGATGAGCAGCGGACGGCGGCGATGCCGGTCGACCCAGCCTCCGGCAAACCATGCGACCAGAACGCCAGGCAACGACAGCGCAACCGCCAGGAATCCGAGTTCGTACGCGGAGGCGTCGATGACGAGGATGGCGGCCATCGGCAGCGCCGTGCGTGTAATGCGTGAGCCGACGGCGGAGATGCCCTGCGCATTCCACAGCAGGAGGAAGTCGCGGTGCAGCCACAGACCCCGGCGAGGGTCTGCTTTCCCGCGGCGCGTCCTGAACATCAGTGCATCGGGAGAATCAACGCAACAGCCCATCGCCACTGCGCCATCAATACAGCACCTGCACGTTTTCGGGCTGCAGCCATTCACGCAGGCGATCGAGCAGGGCATCGTCGAGCTTGACCCGCCACGCCTCGGGCAGTGCGACGTCACCGGCGATGCCCTGATTTCGGTAGGAAATCGTGATCGGCTTGTCTCCCGGCCGGAACGGTTGCAGGATATCCGCCAGCCGACTGGCTGAGGCATTGCCGTTGCAGGCGAGCCGCAAGCCCTTGGCGAATTTCCTGCGCAACCCCGGCAGGTCGTAGACATTCTCGGCAATGATGCGCAGGCCCGTGGACTCGCCGTCTTCGGTCATGCGCTGCGTGACCTTGACTTCCGCGATGACCAGCTGGTCATCGCGCAATAGGCTGCGCACACTGTCGTAGATCTCGTTGTAAACCATGATTTCCGTCGAGCCGCGGCCATCGTCTAGCGTGACGAAGGCCATTCTGCCCCGCCGTCCGTTCTGCACGCGCATCTGGGTAACGATTCCCGCGACCAGCACGCGATCGATGCGCGGAGCCAGGTCCGAGATCGCGGTGCGCACGACCGGCGCCAGTTCCGCGGCAAAACCATGGAAAGGATGGCCGGAGAGATAATAGCCGACCGCCGACTTTTCATTCTGTAGCCGCTCGGCATCGGACCATTCGCGGGTTGCGACGAGTCCGACCGAGCGTTCGGCGGACTCCTCACCGAACAGCGACACCTGCGCCGCATTGGCTTCGGCCCGCTCGGCGGCCTCGAGTGCGATGCCCACCGATGCCAGCAGCGCCGCGCGGCGCGGCTCGATCGCATCGAACGCTCCCGCGCGAACCAGCGCTTCCACGGCGCGCCGGTTGACGACGCGCTTGTCCACGCGGCGGCAGAAGTCGAACAGATCGACGAACGGGCCACCTTCACGGCGTGCCGCGACTATGGATTCGATCGCGGCCTGTCCCGTACCCTTGATGCCGCCCAGCCCGTATCGGATTTGCAGCGCATCCAGCGGCTCGAAGCGATAGTTCGACGCGTTGACATCCGGTGGAAGCATCCTGAGCCCGAGCGCTAGCGCGTCGTCGCGGAAATGGCGGACCTTGTCCGTGTCGTCCATGACCAGCGACAAGTTGGCCGCCATGAACGCGGCAGGATGATGCGCCTTGAACCAGGCTGTCTGGTAAGCGATAAGCGCATACGCGGCGGCGTGCGCCCGGTTGAAGCCGTACCCGGCGAATTTCTCCATGTGATCGAAGAGCTGCGTGGCCTTGCTCTCTTTCACATTGTTGCGGACTGCACCTTCGACGAAAGTCACGCGATGCTTGGCCATTTCCTCCGGCAATTTCTTGCCCATGGCCTTGCGCAACAGGTCGGCGCCACCCAGTGTGTAGCCGCCGATCACCTGGGCGATCTGCATCACCTGTTCCTGGTACACCATCACGCCGTAGGTATTCTCTAGAATCGGTTCCAGACGCGCATCGGGGTAGGACACGCGTTCGCGGCCCGACTTGCGCGCGACGTAGTCGGGGATCAGTTCCATCGGGCCGGGCCGATAGAGCGCGACCAGCGCGATGATGTCCTCGAAGCGTGTCGGCGGCGCCTGTTTCAGCAGGTCGCGCATGCCGCGCGATTCGAATTGGAACACGGCAACCGTATTGCCGGTCTTGAAGATGTCGTAGGACGCGCGGTCGTCCAGCGGCAGCGTGTCGAGCACGATATGGCATTGCGGGTCGAGCTGGTGAATGTAGCGGAGCGTCCAGTCGAGGATGGTCAGCGTGGTGAGTCCCAGGAAGTCGAACTTGACCAGGCCGACTGCCTCGACGTCATCCTTGTCGAATTGCGACAGGATCGCCTCCGCGCCAGGCTGCACATAGAGCGGACAGAAATCCGTGAGCTTGCCGGGCGCAATCAGTACGCCGCCGGCGTGCATTCCGACATTGCGCGGCAGACCTTCCAGTTGCTCGGCCAGTTCCAGGAGCTGCCGCACTTCTTCCTCGGCAGACTCGCGCTCGACCAGCAGAGGCTCGGCTTCACGCGCGTAGATGACATTGGCTTCGCGATCTTCACGACGCGCGGGTGGGCGCTTGAGCAGCACCTGCTTGCCCGGTGCGAATGGAATCAACTTTGCGATGCCATCGACGAAGAGGTAGGGCATGTCGAGGACGCGCCCGACGTCGCGCACGGCCGCACGCGCCGCCAGCGTGCCGAACGTCGCGATCTGCGATACCGAGTCCGCGCCGTACTTGTGCTTGACGTAGTCGATGACGCGGTCGCGACCGCTCTGGCAGAAGTCGATGTCAAAGTCGGGCATCGACACCCGCTCCGGGTTGAGGAAGCGCTCGAACAGCAGCGCGTAACGTATGGGATCGAGGTCGGTCACGCCCAGCGAATACGCCACGAGGGACCCCGCGCCTGAACCCCGTCCCGGGCCCACCGGTACTGAATTGTCCTTGGCCCAGTTGATGAAATCGGCGACGATCAGGAAGTAGCCGGCAAAGCCCATCTGCTGGATCGTCTTGGTCTCGAATTCGAGGCGTGCGGCGTATTCAGCGCGCTTGGCGTCGCGCAAGGCGGGGTCGGGATAGAGCACGCCCAAGCGTCGTTCGAGTCCCGCCACGGCTTCGTTGCGAAGATGCTCGTCGATGGTAACGCCGGGCGGCGTCGGAAATTCCGGCAGGTGGGCGCGGCCGAGCGAAATCGTCAGGTTGCAGCGCTGCGCGATCGCCACCGTGTTGGCGAGGGCCTCGGGCAGGTCGGCGAACCTTTCGGCCATGTCGGCGCGGGTCGTGAAATACTGCTCGGAGGTGAAGCGCTTGGGCCGCCGCGCATCGGACAGGATCGAACCTTCCGCAATGCAAACCCGCGCTTCGTGCGCGCGAAAATCTTCCCGTCCGATGAACTGTATCGGATGCGTGGCCACCAGCGGCAGCTCCAGCGCACTGGCGAGAGCGACAGTGGCCGCGACCAGCGCATTGTCCTGGGCATGTCCCGCGCGCTGGACCTCGAGGTAGTAGCGCTGTGGAAACGCGGTTGACCATTCGAGTGCGGCGCGCGAAGCGCCGGCAGGGTTGCCCTGCAATAATGCGTGACCGACATCGCCGTCGCGGGCACCCGAGAGCGCGATCAGGCCTTCCGTTCCTTCGGCGAACCACTCGCGCCGAATTTCCGCGCGGCCACGATGCTGGTTGGTGCGATGGGCGCGCGAAAGCCAGTCGCACAGGCGCAGGTAGCCTTCACGGGATGCGGCCAGGAGAATGGCGCGAAACGGGCGATCGCGCTCGGTGTCATGCGTGATCCAGACATCGCAGCCGACGATGGGCTTCAAGCCGGCACGGCGGGCCGCCTTGTAGAACTTGATGAGTCCGAACGCGTTGGCCAGATCCGTGAGCGCCAGCGCCGGCATCTCGTCGCGTACTGCCGCGTCCACTGCGGCATCGATTCTGACCGTGCTGTCCACGACCGAGAATTCGCTGTGCAGGCGCAGGTGGACGTAGGACGGGATGGTCATTTCGGCAAGGAACTTGAGACTGGTAGAATTCTACTCCGTTCATTCGCCAGACCTTGGCAATGTGCATCGACGCCGGCCGCGTCCACCGGCGTTGTTGCCACGGAATCTCAGCTGCCTCCGTCTGCATTCAGGTTGAACTCACTTCGCACTCATCTTGTATATTTCACGATGTCGTTGATTCGCTTCGCAAGTGCACTATCGCTTGCCGCGGTAGCGGGTTGCGCCACCGTGTCGCCGCCCACATCGCAGGCTCCCGCTTTTCCTGTGCCACCGCCGGCTTCCTCCACGGTGCCGCTTCCCGCGCCTAAGCCCTATGTCGAGCCGCCACCACCGCCCATCAACTTGCAGGGCTTTCCGCAAACGTATCGGCTGGGCTTCGGCGACGGCTGTGCAACCGCGCGCGGCACTGACCAGAAAGACGCCGCGCGCTTCGCGGCTGACGGCAACTACCGCACAGGCTGGCAAGATGGCGTCGCGCAATGCAAAAAAAGGTAGTCGCCGCGTAACGGCTGTCGAATGAAACCCTCGACTTCGCGCTTCGTCAACGTCCGCGGCCTGCGCTACCACGTGCGCACGTGGGGCGACCCGCGGGCACGCAAGCTCATCCTGCTGCACGGCTGGATGGATGTCTCTGCATCGTTCCAGTTCCTGGTCGACGCGCTCGCGTCCGAGTGGCATGTGCTCGCACCGGACTGGCGCGGATTCGGCTTGAGCGAATCGCCGCCGCATGGGTACTGGTTCGCCGATTATGTGGCCGATCTCGACTGCTTGGTGCGAGTGCTCGCGGGCGATGATGAAGTGGATATCGTCGGTCACAGTCTGGGCGGGAATGTCGCCCTGCTGTACGCCGGCGTGAGGCCGGGACGCGTGAAAAAAGTCGTTTCGCTCGAAGGATTCGGGATCCCGGGTGAATGCGCGGACGTCGCGCCAAAAAAATTCGCCGCTTGGCTCGATGCGCTCGAGCATCCGGCCGTCCTTGCGCCTTACCGCAATCTTGCCGCGGTGGCCGATCGCCTGCAGAAGAACAATCGACGGCTCCCGCGCGACAAGGCCGAATTTCTTGCGGTGTTTTGGGGCGAGGTACTGCCGGATGGGACAGCCCGCCTGCGCGCGGACCCGAACCACAAACGGCCGTTCCCCAACGTGTATCGGTTAGAGGAGGCATTTGCAATTTGGCGCCAGATCACCGCTCCCGTGCTGTGGGTCGTGGGGGAGGACTCCGACATACCGCGCTGGCTTGCCGGCGGCGGTGATGCGATGGCGGAAATCCAGAGCCGGTGCGCGCGCGTCCCGCAATCCACGCTCGTCTCCATTGCGGATGCGGGACACATGCTGCATCACGACCAGCCTCAGGCGGTTGCGCGCTCGCTCGAAGCGTTTCTTTGATGCCGGCATGGCTGTCGGTCCAGTCCCGGCGCGGAGCTTATGTGGCGCTGGGGTGCCTCACGCTGATCTGGGGCTGCAACTGGGTCATGATGAAGCTTGCCATGCAGTCGGCCGGTCCGGTCATCTTCAATGTGCACCGCACGTGGGTCGCCACGCTGGTCCTGTTCGCAGTGCTGTTGTGGCGAGGAGGACCGCTGCTACCGACCTCGTGGGTGGCCGTGATCGTCACTGGATTATTCCAGACCACGATCAACTTCGGCTCGACCACGATGGCGGTGGCGGGCGGCGGCGCGGGACGTGCGTCGGTGCTGGTGTTCACGATGCCGTTCTGGACGCTGCTGTTGGCGTGGCCCGTGCTGCACGAACGGATCAAAGGCTACCAGTGGCTCGCAGTGGGTTGTGCGCTGGCGGGGATGATGCTGGTGGTAGCGCCCTGGCAGTGGCATGGCGACCTCGGCCCGAAGCTATGGGCCGTGCTATCCGGCTTTGGCTGGGCGGCGGGCACCATTGCCACCAAGTATTTCCAGCGCGCGCAACGCTTTGATGCGCTCAACTTCATCGCGTGGCAAATGCTGATCGGTGTCATCCCGCTGACGCTCTTGCCGCTGGGTTTCGACTTGCCCGCCACGTTGTGGAGCCCCACCTACGTCCTGCTGCTGGTCTATGTGGGCGCGGTGGCGACGGCCCTGGGATTTCTGCTGTGGCTCGCCGTGCTGCGTTGGCTACCCGCGGGCACGGCTTCGCTCAACATGTTTGCGATCCCGGTCATTGCGCTGCTGTCGTCGATGGCCGTCTTTGGCGAGCGCCTGACGCGCGGCGAGTGGACAGGTATCGCCTGCATCGGCGCCGGCCTAATGATCATTTCCATCGACGCGTGGTTTGCGAGTCGGCGAGGCGAGACCGCCGTAACCGCGCCAACGCCGCTCGACGGCGGATAAGTTCCTTGGGCCGGGACGCCATTTGCCGCGACGCGGACGGGCTTTACTACGACGGACTTTGGTCGCCCATTTGCGATTGCAGGTAGTTCTCGAGTCCGACGGACTTGATAAGTTCGATTTGCGTCTCGAGGAAGTCGATGTGTTCCTCCTCGGATTCGAGGATGCCCTCGAACAGTTCGCGCGTGACGTAGTCGCCGACCTTCTCGCAATGCGCGATGGCGGTCTTGAGCGCAGGATGCGCGATTTTCTCGAGCTTCAAGTCACAGGCGAGGGCTTCCGGCACATTCTCGCCCACCATCAGCTTGTTCAGGTCCTGCAGGTTGGGCAGTCCCTCGAGGAACAGGATGCGCTCCACCAGCTTGTCCGCGTGCTTCATCTCGTCGATGGACTCGTGATACTCGTGGTCGCCGAGCCGGTGGAATCCCCAGTTGCGGAACATGCGCGCGTGCAGGAAATACTGGTTGATCGCCGTCAGTTCATTGGTGAGCACAAAATTCAGATGCCGCAGGACTTCCCTTTCGCCTTTCATTGCTGGCCTTTCATTGTCGGTCCTTCATTGCATCGTCTCCGGAATTGAATTTTTCATGTGCGTGACGTGCATGATGAACCGCGGCGCGTGGACGCGCAACGAGGGCAGGACAACGCGTCGATGAGCCGCGCGGCGCGAAAACGGAGCGCTAGTCGTCGCCGCCGACGCAGGCGAAGTCTTCGGAAAGCGACTCGGCAAGCACCGCGCAGGCGCAATCGGTACAGCGGCCGCAGCACGTCGCCACGCCAAGCGTGTCCTTGAGATCGCCCAGGGAGCGGGCGCCCAACTTTACGGCACCACGAATCTCGTGGTCGGTAATTGCGTTGCAGACACAGACGTACATGGCGGCTTGGCGGGTCAGATGATGGTTGGACAGCACGATCATAGCCCAACAACATCGGTAATGCAAATCATTCCTATTTACAGTCTTGTTGGGATTTGCTAGAGTTTGCCTTCCGGGCGTGGAGGCGATCCGGCCCCGGGTTTCGGGGCTGCGGCGCCAGTTTCAACCGGTTTTCCGACCCTTCCCAATCCAAAGCTCCCATGACTCGTTCTCCCCCGACCTCTCCTTCAATACAAACGCAAGTCCATCGCGTCCGATGGGCCGTGATCGCTGCCGGGGCGATGCTGGCCTGCGGCGCAGTCCAGGCGCTGGAATACCCGATCGGCAAGCCCCAGCTCAAGAACGGTATGGAGATCTCGGCGGTCTACCTGCAGCCGGTGGTGATGGACCCGCCGGGAATGATGCGCGAAGCCAAGGTTTCGGACGTGCACCTGGAAGCCGATATCCGTGCCACGAGCGACAACGCCAATGGCTTTGCCGACGGCTCGTGGATTCCCTACCTCGGTATCAAGTACGAAATCAACAAGCAAGGGTCGACCGAGTCCATTGCCGGTACTTTCATGCCGATGGTGGCCAACGATGGCCCGCATTACGGAGACAACGTGAAGCTGGCCGGCCCCGGAAAATACCGTTTGAAGCTGGCCATCAATCCGCCTGGCGCCGATCCGCACAGCCACTTCGGGCGCCACGTCGACAAGGAAACAGGCGTCGGCCCCTGGTTCAAGCCCTTCACGGTCGAATACGAATTTGCATTTGCAGGCGTGGGCAAGAAAGGCGGGTACTGACATATGGCCACGATCCTGCGCGCCGCGCTCGCGATTAGCTTCGCATTGCTGGCACTGCCTGGCTTTGCTGCCGAGGAGCTGCAAGTTTTCCAGCTGGTGTCGAAGGATGGTCGCTTCACACCAACGGTCATCGAGGTACCCGCCGGCAAGCGCTTCAAGATAGAAATTAAAAATGAAGGCCCCGGCGCTATCGAATTCGAAAGTCGGGACCTGAAGCAGGAGAAGGTGCTCGCGCCAGGCGCCAAGTCATTTGTCGTGATAAACGCACTCAGGCCGGGCACCTACAAGTTCTTCGACGAATACCACGAGGACACGGGGCAGGGCACCATCGTCGCCAAGTGAGGCACTGAAAAGCACCGCCATGGGTAACGCACTTTTCATCATCTGGCGCGAGTCGGCGGAGGCGATGCTGGTCGTGGGCATCCTCTACGCCTGGCTCAAGCGCCAGCCTGATGCGGCGGTGGGCATGCGCTATCTCTGGGGTGGCGTTGCCGCGGGTGTGGGCCTCGCGTTGGCGCTCGCGGCAGTCATGCTCGGCATAGCGAGCAACCTGACCGGCGACGGACTCGAATATTTCCAGCTGGCCATGATATTCATCGCGGCCGCGCTGATCGTGCAGATGGTGTTCTGGATGCGCAAGCACGGCCGCACATTCAAGCGCGACCTTGAAGAAGGCATGCAGCAGAACGCGGCGAGCGCCAATTGGTGGGGCATGCTGGTGGTGGTCGCCCTCGCGGTAGGTCGCGAAACTTCGGAAGCCGTCGTGTTCCTGTATGGCCTCGGCGCGGAACGGACCGGTATCGGCCAATTCCTGCTGGTCCTGGCGTTGGGCCTGGCAGGTGGCTACCTCACGTTCTACCTGTTGCAGCAGGGTGGTCGCCTGTTGTCATGGCGCGCTTTCTTCCGTATCAGCGAGATCCTGCTGCTGCTGCTGGCGGGCGGGCTCCTGGTCACCGGCCTCGAAAAGTTGATCGGGATGGGACTTGTTCCAGGGTTGGTCGACCCCGTGTGGGACACGTCCCTTCTGGTGGACGATTCCGGGCGCGTGGGGGGGGTGTTCGCGGCGTTGACCGGCTACCGCGCGCGACCGGCGCTGCTGCCGGTGATCTGCCTTGCGGGGTATTGGATCCTCGTCACGTTTTTCCTTCGCAGCCCACGCGCCAAGTAGCGTCCGCTGCCCGCGATGACCGCCAAAGTCGTGCCGCGCGGGTTCCCGTTTGCCGCGGGAGAGTGGCTGCGCGCGCACGGAATGGCGATCCGGTCGCTGCAATGGGTCGTCGTCGCGATCTACCTCGTGCTCCTGATCCTTCCAGCAGCGCTGCCGTTGCCGCCGGATGATGCGCGCGCGCTGTCCAACATCACGGTATTTGCGCAATGGGCGTTCTGGGGCGTGTGGTGGCCTTTCGTCCTGCTCTCCATGCTGGTCGCGGGTCGGACCTGGTGCGGCATCTTCTGTCCCGAAGGCACGTTGACCGAAGCGGCGAGCAAATTTGGCCTGGCTCTCGCGGTTCCGCGCTGGCTGAAATGGGCCGGCTGGCCCTTCGTCGCGTTCACCGCAACCACCATCTTCGGGCAGCTCGTCAGCGTCTATCAGTATCCGAAGGCGGCGTTGCTGGTGCTGGGCGGCTCGACGCTGGCGGCGATTGCGGTCGGATGGGTCTATGGTCGCGAAAAGCGCGTCTGGTGCAGGCATCTCTGCCCGGTGAACGGGGTCTTCGCGGTGTTGTCGCGGTTGTCGCCATTGCACTACCGTGTCGATTCCGCTGCCTGGCGCGCGAATGCGGGCCACATCGCGATCCATCCGGTGAACTGTGCCCCGCTGGTGCGCATCCGGCGAATGACGGGACCCTCCGAATGCCACATGTGCGGGCGTTGCAGCGGACACCTCGGCGCGATCGCGCTCTCAACCCGCATGCCAAACGAGGAAATCGCATCGCTCAAAGCTTCGGCCGCGTCGCCATGGGACGCGCTGCTGATCGTGTTCGGCATGCTGGGACTGGCGCTGGGAGCCTTCCAGTGGAGTGTGAGTCCCTGGTTCGTCGCGTTCAAGCTCGTAAGCGTCGGCTTCATCGTTGATCACGGACCGGCCTGGTTGCTAAGCGCCAACGCACCGTGGTGGTTGCTGACCAACTATCCTGAGGCGGGCGATGTATTCACATGGCTGGACGGCGCGCTGATCATCGCCTACATCGGCGTCACGGCGATCGTGATGGGTGGCTTGGTCACCGCGACGCTATGGCTGTCGGCGCGATTGTTGCCGGGTTCGCATGCAGGTAACGCCTGCCGGCTCGCATACGCCCTCACGCCGCTTGCGGGACTGACGGTGTTCCTTGGCTTGTGGTCGCTTACCACCTCGCTGGCCAAGGCCGAAGGCATTCCATTGCATTGGGTTCCAGCGGTGCGGCTTCTTGTGCTGTCCGCAGGCGCCGCATGGAGTGTATGGCTTGCATGGCGGCAATTGGCTGACGCACCGAGCGTGCAGGCGCGGTGGACCGGCATTCTCGCGTTTGCGGCCGGTGTCGGTGTTGTGGTGGCCGGATGGTCGCTGCTTTTGTTTCGCTGGACCTGACCCGGCAATCCGCAATCGAGCCGGAACATCGGCGGGAAACGGTAGAATGGCGATCCGCCGGACAGGTCTCCCGGCGTTCATTTTTTGCCCGCCCTCCGCCATGGCCCAAGCCGCGCCGCCCGACCTCTCCAAACTCCGGATCGACCGCAGCCTCGCCCCGGTCGTGTCGCGCCGCCGCCGCCGCCGCTGGCTGTGGTGGGGCGGCATCCTGGTTTTGCTGGCCGCCGGCGCTGCGTGGTTCGCGCTGCAGCCCCGCGCAGTTGCCGTGCAAACGACGTCGGTGGTCACGACCTACCCGTCGCAACAGTTCGTGTTGCTCAATTCGACCGGCTACGTGGTCGCCCAGCGCAAGGCTGCGATTTCCTCGAAGGCGACCGGTCGGCTCGAATGGCTTGGCGTGGCGGAGGGCTCGCGGGTCAAAGCCGGCGACGTCATTGCGCGCATCGATGCGCGTGATGTCGTGGCGCAGGGCCAGAGCGCACAGGCCAACGTGACCGCCACCAAGGCGGCGCTGGACCAGGCATTGGCCGAGGAGCGCGATGCCGTCGCGCAGTTGAAGCGCAGCCAGGACCTCCTGGTCAAGGGCTTCATTTCCGCGGCCGCCGTCGATACGGCCAAGGCCCGCGCGGAAAAGGCCACCGCGGGCGTCGCCAATGCCCGCGCGACGATCGGCTCGGCGGAAGCGACTTCGCGCAACGCGCAGGTCTCCATCGACTACACGGTGATCCGCGCGCCCTTCGATGGCGTGATCCTGTCCAAGAGCGCCAACGTGGGTGACCTCGTCACGCCATTTTCCAACGCGGCGGATTCCAAGGGGGCCGTGGTGTCGATCGCCGACATGAGCACCCTGGAAGTTGAAGCCGACGTCGCGGAATCGAGCTTGTCCAAGATTGCCGTGGGCCAACCGGCGGAGATCCTGCTGGACGCGCTTCCCGACACGCGATTCCGCGGTCGCATCAGCCGCATCGTGCCGACGGTCGACCGCGCCAAGGCGACCGTCATGACCAAGGTCAAGTTCGATGCGATCGACCCGCGAATCCTGCCGGAAATGAGCGCCAAGGTGAGTTTCCTGTCGCAGGATGTCACGGCCGACCAGCAGAAGCCGCTCATTGCAGTGGCAACCGACGCCATTGCGCAACGCGACGGTCGCGCCGTCGTGTTCGTGATCCGGGATGGCAGCGCCGTCGCCGTAACAGTGACGCCCGGCAAGAAAATCGGCGACCTGACCGCCATCATCGGGGACGTCAAGAGCGGGGACAAGGTAGTGCAGAAGCCCGGTGAGAGCTTCGCCTCGGGTGCGCTCGTCAAAGTCGCGAAGTAGGCCAAGGAAGGAACGTTGGCCATGGCGCAACCGGCACATATTGGAATCGTGGGCGAGGTCGGCGCCGGCGCGACTGCGATAGCGCGCGACGCGCCGATGCCGCTGGTCGCGATCCGCAACCTGACCAAGTATTATGTCCGGGGCGAGCAGGTGATCCCGGTGCTGGTCGACATCAACATCGACGTGATGGCCGGTGACTACATCGCGCTCATGGGGCCGTCGGGGTCGGGCAAATCCACGCTGCTCAACCTGATCGCAGGCATCGACAAGCCCTCGTCGGGGGAGATCCGCGTCGCGGGCGTGGACATTGCGCGCCTTTCCGAGGGCGATCTCGCCGGGTGGCGCGCCGCCAACGTGGGCTTCATCTTCCAGTTCTATAACCTGATGCCCGTACTGACGGCATTCCAGAATGTCGAGCTGCCGTTGCAATTGACGTCGTTGTCGCGCCACGAGCGCCGGGAACGCGTCGATACGGCGCTGGCGTTGGTTGGACTGGCAGACCGGGTGGAACATTATCCGAACGAATTGTCCGGTGGCCAGCAGCAGCGGGTGGCCATTGCGCGCGCCCTGATCACCGACCCGACGCTTATCGTCGCGGATGAACCGACTGGGGACTTGGACCGCACCACGGCGGAAGAGGTCCTAGGACTCCTCGAACGCCTGAACACCGAAATGGGCAAGACCATCATCATGGTCACCCACGACCCCAAGGCTGCCAGTCACGCCAGGAAAATCGTGCAGCTCGAAAAGGGCGTACTGGTCGATTGATCAGGACCAATGCCATGTTCGTCCCTTTCCTGGTGCTCAAGAACGCGTTCCGGCACAAGCTGCGCACGTCGCTGACGGTGATCGGCATCATCGTCGCCATCACCGCCTTCGGCTTGCTGCGCACGATCGTGGAAGCCTGGTACGCAGGCGCGGAGGGCTCATCGTCGGCGCGCCTGGTCACGCGCAACGCCATTTCGCTCACTTTTGCGTTGCCATTGAACTACGCACAGAAAATTCGCCAGGTTCCGGGCGTGGCCGCGGTGTCCTGGGCCAACTGGTTCGGTGGCGTCTACATCAAGGAGAGCAATTTCTTTCCGCAGTTCGCCATTGATGCGCCGACGTTTCTCGACCTCTATCCCGAATTCGTCCTGAACCCGGCGGAGAAAAAAGCCTTCCTGGTGGACCGCAAGGGCGCGGTGGCGGGGCGCAAGCTGGCGGATGAATACGGCTGGAAGGTGGGCGACCAGATTCCACTGCGCGGGACGATCTTTCCGGGCACGTGGACCTTTACGCTGCGCGCGATCTACGACGGCGCCGACGCCAAGGTGGACGAGACGCAGTTCTATTTCCACTGGGACTTCCTGAACGAGTCGATCAAGGCAAAATACCCGCGCCGGGGTGACCAGATCGGCATGTACTTCATCGAGATCCGCGACCCGGCGCAGGCCGCGCAGATCTCGCAGGACGTCGACGCCACATTCAAGAACTCCCTGGCCGAGACACTGACCGAGACGGAAAAGGCGTTCCAGCTGGGGTTCATCGCGATGACCGAGGCCATCCTGATCGCAGTGCAGGCGGTGTCGTTTGTCGTCATCGTGATCATCATGGCCGTCATGGCCAACACCATGGCCATGACCGCGCGCGAACGCTATGGCGAGTACGCGACGCTCAAGGCGCTCGGCTTCGCCAACGGCTTTGTCGCGTTGCTCATCTTCGCCGAGTCCATCGGCATCGCGCTCGCGGGCGGCGCGCTGGGCATCCTGCTGACATTTCCGCTGGCCGCCGCCTTCGCCGGCGCATTGGGGACGCTCTTCCCTGTGTTCTTTGTCAGCCACGAGACCGTGCTGATGCAACTGGCGGCCGCGCTCGTCGTCGGCATCGTCGCGGCCTGCGTACCGGCGTGGCGGGCCGCGAACGTGCGCATCGTCGATGGCCTGCGGGCGACCGCCTGACCCGCCCTCACCCCGATCAACACATCGGCATACGCATTGGTCAACTCATTGATCAACATACCGCTCAACTACATCGCGCGCAATCTCACCGCGCGCAAGCTGACTACCGCGCTCACGGCGGGCGGCATGGCGCTGGTGGTCTATGTCTTTGCCACCGTGCTGATGCTGGCGGCGGGCCTGCACGACACGCTGGTCGCGACCGGCCAGGACGACAACGTGCTGGTCATCCGCCGCGGCTCGCAGACCGAGGTGCAAAGTGGGGTCGACCGCCAATCGGCCGCGATCATCGAGACGCTGCCCGACATCGCCACGGGAGCGGACGGACAGAAGCTCATCTCCAAGGAACCGGTGGTCCTCATCAACCTGCCCAAGCGCGAGTCGGGCAAGCCGTCCAACGTCGTGATCCGCGGTGCCACTCCTGCCGGCCTGGTGCTCCGGCCGCAGGTGAAGATCGTCGAGGGCCGCATGTTCAAGCCGGGCACGTCTGAAATCATCGCGGGCAAATCCATCGCTACCGGCTTCCGCGGCGCGGCGCTCGGCGAAACGCTGCGCTTTGCCCAGCGCGACTGGACGGTGGTCGGCGTGTTCGATGCGGGACGCACCGGGTTCAACTCGGAAATCTGGGGCGACGCCGAACAGTTGCTACAGGCATTCCGACGCGTGAGCTTTTCCGCGGCCATTTTCAAGCTGGCGGACAGCAGCCGCTTCGACGCGGTCAAGGCGCAGATCGAGAGCGATCCGCGGCTGCAACTGGAAGCCAAGCGCGAAACCAGGTTCTACGCCGATCAATCCGAGCAGCTATCAAAGTTCATCTCCTACCTGGGCATCACGATTTCCGTGATCTTCTCGATCGGCGCCATCATCGGTGCGATGATCACGATGTACGCGTCCGTCGCGTCGCGCACCAACGAAATTGGCACGCTGCGCGCGCTCGGATTCTCGCGCGCCGCGATCCTTGTGGCGTTCCTGGGCGAGTCTTTGCTGCTGGGACTGGTGGGAGGAATGATCGGTCTCGTCGGCGCGGCTTTCATGCAGGCGTTTTCGATCTCGACGATGAATTTCCAGACCTTCGCCGAGATCGCATTTGGCTTCACGCTGACGCCGGGCATCATCCTGGCCTCTTTGGCGTTTGCATTGATCATGGGTTTTGTTGGCGGCTTCCTTCCCGCAGCGCGCGCTGCCCGGATGAAAATCGTCGACGCCTTGCGGGCGGCATGATTGAACGGATTTCCCTGAAGGCGCTTCGCACGCACGCGGTGCGGCGGTCACTCTTCGCGCCAACCGACTTGCACTCCGCGATCGATGCGTTGGGATTCGTCCAACTCGACCCGATTCGCGCACCGGCGCGCGCGGCCGATCTCATCCTGCGGCATCGCGTAACAGGCTATCTTGCGGGCGACCTCGACCGGACTTTTGCCGACATGCCGCTTGCGGAGGACTATTTGCATGTCTATGGCGTGCTGCCGGTGCGCACGCAAGGCCTCCTGCATCCGCGCGCGCCGGGCGCATGGCACGTCGAACGCGAACATCCGCGATTGGCTGCGAAGATCGTTGCGCATGTCCGCGCCAACGGAGTCACGCATCCGCGCGATCTGCATGGCGCGCTGGGCAAGGTCACCATCGGCAATGGCTGGGGCGGCACCTCCGCGGCCACCACCCGGATGCTTGAGGCATTGCAGTATCGCGGCAAGCTGCGCGTCGCGCGCCGCGAAGCGGGCATCCGGCTCTACGACTTGGCGCATCCCCGTCCACGCCCGCGCGCGGGCGCCGCGCGCGCGACCGACCTGCTGACGCTGCTGCTGAAACTCTACGCACCGTTGAGCGAATCGGGCTTGCGCAAATTTGCCTACATGATGTCGGATGTCTCCATTCCTGCAGAAGCCTGTGCCTCTGCGCTTGAGAGAATGCTCGCAAGCCGGACCATTCGCAGATTGGCGGCCGATGGTACGGTGTTCATGCTGCCCGCGGATGAGAAGCTCGCGGCAGAAACGGAGGAGCGGGTCGCGCTGCTGGCGCCTTTCGATCCCGTGGTGTGGGACCGGCCGCGCTTCGAACACTTCTGGGGTTGGGACTATCGCTTCGAGGCATACACGCCGCCGGCGAAGCGCCGCTTTGGCTACTACGCCCTGCCGCTCCTGTGGCGCGACGACGTGATCGGCTGGGCCAATGCCGCCAAGGTCGGCGATACGCTCCACGTGATCACGGCATTCGCGAAGGCGCGCCCGCGTGGTGCGGCTTTCGGTCGCGCGCTGGAGGCCGAGGTCGCCGCGCTCGCGACGTCGGTCGGCGCCGCGCAATCTACGCTTGGCGATGCATAGACCGACCTATGAAAATGAAATCCCAACTGAGCACGCCGATCCTGTTTCTTATCCCCACGTTGATCTGGGGATCGACCTGGCTCGCCATCACCTTCCAGTTGGGGCAAGTCGCGCCCGAGGTGTCGATCTGCTATCGCTTTGCGCTCTCGGCATTGTGCCTTGCGGGCTGGTGCCTTGCGACCGGCCGCCCGCTACGGTTCTGCCTGCGCGATCACGCCTTCCTTGCCGGACTGGGCGTGCTCATGATGGGATTCAACTACATCTGGATCTATCGCGCCGAGCAGATCATCACGTCCGGACTTGTCGCCGTGCTGTTTTCGACCCTGGTGTTCATGAGCCCCGTCGCTATGCGCGTGGCCTTCGGGACGCCACTGCGCGCGCGGATCTTCGTTGCCGCGGGACTTGGCGTGACCGGCGTCGCGCTATTGTTCCTGCCCGAGTTGCAGCAAGCGCAACGCGGCGGTGCCGTTGCGTACGGCATCGCGCTGACCCTGGCCGCGACGGCTTCCTGCGCCGTTGGCAACCTGATCGCCGTGCGTAATCATCGCGCCGGTTTTGCAACGCTCCCGGCAACGGTCTTTGGCCTGGCCTACGGGTCGCTGCTGGCCGGCGTGGTGGCCACCGTTCTGGGCGTGCCGTGGACATTCGACCCGCGCCTGCCGTATGTATTGTCGCTGCTCTATCTATCGGTCTTCGGCAGCGTGATCGCGTTCGGCGTGTATTTCACGCTGTTGAACCGCGTGGGCTCGGGTACCGCGAGCTACACGACCGTGTCGACACCCGTGATAGCGATGCTGTTTTCGACGCTGTTCGAAGGCTATCGCTGGACCTGGATTGCCGTGCTCGGCGTGGCGCTGGCAGCGTTTGGCACCTGGTATTCATTGCGGCCGCCGGCAAACTCGGCGGTCCGCAAGGGCCGCGCTACTCCAGCGTGATCTTTGCTTCGACGATCAGCTTTTTCCAATTGGCCAAGTCAGTCTCGATCAACGTGCCGAGCCGTTCGGGTGGACCCGCGATGATCTCGGCGCCCTCGCGCTCGAGCCGTTCCTTGACCTCGGGCTGCGCGAGAACCTTCTGGGTCTCCGTGTTGAGCCGGGTCACGATCGCGACCGGTGTTCCGGACGGCGCGACAATCCCCCAGTAGTTGACGACGTTGGCGTTGGCCACGCCTTCTTCCTGCCAGCTCGGCACGTTCGGCAGCTGGGGAATTCGCTTGGCGCCAGTCACCGCGAGCACCTTCAGCCTCTTTTCGGCAAGCAGCGGCAGGGTCGCCGGAATCGAGGCGGTCATTGCCTGGATGTTGCCCGCCAACAGGTCTTTGGTGGCGTCGGCTATGCCTCGATAGGGAACGTGCACGATGTTGGTTCCCGCGCGCACGTTGAGAAGCTCAAGCGCGAGGTGATTGATGCTCCCCGTGCCGGCCGATCCATAATTAAGCGTTCCCGGATTTTGCTTCGCCAGCGCAATGAACTCGCGCATCGTGTTGGCGGGGACGCCATTTCCGACGACGAACGCCAGCGGACCCGCGGCAATGGGTGCGACCGGGACGAACTGTTTCACCGGGTCGTAACCGGGGTTCTTGGCCGACGCCGCCACCGTTGTGAACGGACCGGCAACGAACAGCAGCGTGTAGCCGTCCGGATCGGCGCGGGCGGCCTCGGTCGCGCCGATCGCGCCTCCCGCACCCGTCTTGTTTTCGATGACGATGGTGGCTTTCATCGCCTCGCCCAATTTTTGCGCCATGAAACGCGCAACGTTGTCCGTGCCGGCCCCTGGCGGAAACGGCACTATCAGCCGGATCGGCCTGGACGGATAGGCCTCCTGGGCATGGGCTGTCCAGGGCAATGCAGCGGCAAGCAGTGCCACCAGGATTCGAGGGACGATTGTCATGTCATGAGCCGTGAGGTTGTGAATGCGATCTGCGAACATCTCTGATTCCGGATTCCCACTCCGTTGCCGGAATGTGCAGGAATGACCCGCGAGAAAATTGAAGGTCCACCTCTAGCCGCCCTGGCCCAGGTTGAAGAACTCGCGCCGCGCCCGCATGCTCGCCACGCGTGCAAGCAACAAGTCGAGATGGGCGGGCACGTCGACAAAATTGAGCCGCTCGCTGTTGATGATGAGACAGGGTGCTTCGTCATACTGGTAGAAGAAGCGTGAGTAGGCATCCGCCAGCCTGGCCAGGTATTCATCCGGGATGGACTGCTCGTAGTCGACGCCACGCTGCTGCACGCGGTGCACCAGTGTGTCCACGGGAGCTTGCAGGTAGATGACAAGGTCGGGCGTGGGCGTCTGTGGCTTCAAATGCCCGTACACTTTTTCGTAGAGACCGTATTCGTCGGAGGACAGGTTGAGTCGCGCAAACAACGGGTCCTTGTCGAGCAGGAAATCCGCGACCGTGGGGCGTCGGAACAGGTCGAGCTGAGACAGCCCGCGCAATTGGTCGGCGCGCTGGAACAGGAACGTGAGCTGCGTGGGCAGCGCAAAGCGCGGCATGTCCTGGTAGAAGCGCGAAAGGAACGGGTTGTCCTCGGGCAGTTCAAGAAGCATCTCAGCGTCGAGATGCGTCGCCAGCTGGCGTGCGAGGCTGGTCTTACCGGCCCCGATCGGGCCCTCGACGACGATGTAACGGCACTTCGTGATATCCATGATTGCCGCGTGGCAGGTCGTTTGAGGTTTGCGAAACTCAATAATGACGATGGCTGCGCGTGCGGGCAATTCGCTGCAGCCGCACCGCACGCAACGCGTGCCGCGCTGCGCCGCGCCCGGGAATCACGATCGCGGGCGCAATGTCGAGCAGCGGCTTGAGGACAAAGGCGCGTTCGTGCATTCGCGGGTGCGGCACCGTCAGATGCGGCAGCCGCATCCGGCGTCTTTCGAATAGTAGCAAATCAAGGTCAAGCGTTCGCGGTGAATTGCGAGGCGTGGAGGCCAGGCGGACGCGCCCATGGCGACGCTCGATGGCCTGCAGGCGCCGCAGCAGCGAACGTGGGCCAAGACAAGTGCGCAGCGCGACGACGGCGTTTACGTAGTCGGGTTGCTCGCCATTCCCTGCGACGGGTGCGGAAACGTAGTTGGGAGACGCCTTGAGGATGCGTGTCCGCGGCAGGCGCGCCAGCGCCGCAATGGCGCGGGCAATCTGCCTGCGTGGATGGGCAAGGTTGCTGCCCAACCCGACAAACGCGACCGTCGGCATCGCGCGATCCGTCCGCGAACTACGCGTCGTCAGAAGGATCCGCGCCGGCCGCGGGTTCGCCGGTAAAGGCATCGTCGCGATGCTTGCGGCCACGGCCGCGCGAACGGCGGTTCTTTTTCGGCGCCTCTTCCGGCTTGAGCATGGCCTCGCGTTCGCTGTCGCTCGCGTCCTGGAACTTCGTCCACCAGTCGACGAGCGCGTGCGGCACCTCGCCGGAGATACCGCGCAATTCCAGGAAGTCGTACGCGGCGCGAAAGCGCGGGTGCTCCAGCAGCCGGTAGGGGCGTGCGCCGGCCCGCTGTTCAAAGCGTGGCTGCAGCGACCAGATTTCCTTGATCGCCGCTTCAAAGCGGCGCGGGATCGATATCCGCTGCGCTTGTTGCTCCAACACGCTGTCCATGGCGTCGAACAGCGCCGGCAGCGGCTTTTCCCCGCGCCCTTTCGCCGTGTTCCACGTCTGCAATACTTCGTGCCACAGCAGCGTGGCAAAGAGGAACGCCGGCGACACAGGTTTGCCGTCGCGCACGCGGCGGTCTGTCCCAGCAAGCGCGGCATCGATGAATTTGGGGCCCAGTGGCTGCTCGAGGATGACATCGAGCAGCGGCAGCAGGCCATGCGAGAGCCCGTGCGTGCGCAGGCTTTTCAGCGTTTCCACCGCGTGGCCCGACAAGAGGAGCTTCTGCATTTCATCGAACAGGCGCGCCGGTGGCACGTTCTGGATGAGTCCGGAAAGCTTGGGGATGGGCGCAGCCGTCTTGGCGTCTATGGCGACGCCGACCTTCGCGGCAATCCGCACCGCGCGCAACATGCGCACCGGGTCTTCGCGGAAGCGCGTGACGGGCGGGCCGATCAGCTTCAGGCGCCGCGCGCGCACGTCGGGGACGCCGCCGACGTAGTCCCAGATCTCTTCTGTCGCTGGATCAAAATACAAGGCGTTGATCGAGAAATCGCGGCGGGCCGCATCCTGGGCCTGCGTGCCGTACACGTTGTCAGAAAGGAGGCGGCCGTGTTCGTCGGTGGCATCCTCTCCGGTCTGCGCGGCCCGAAACGTCGAGACTTCGAGCACCTCGGCGCCGACGTGGACATGCACTAGCCGGAAGCGGCGGCCGATGATGAACGCGCGGCGAAAGAGTGGCTTGATCTGCTCCGGCGTCGCGTTGGTGGCGATGTCGAAATCCTTGGGGGTCAGGCCCAGCAGCAGGTCGCGCACTGCGCCGCCGACCAGGAATGCCTTGAAGCCGGCTTCCTGCAATTTTTCGGTCACGGCGCGCGCGCCTCGCGGAACCTGTTCGTGGCGGACCGCGTGCTGGTCAGCACGATAAATCTTGGCGTCACGCGTCTTCGCCCGGCCAGGGATCAGGCGGGCGAGCAGGCGGCGGATCATTGCGAACTCAGCAAAGTCATTAAAGTTGAAGCGGGAAGGGTCAGCGGACGGCGCGCGATCATAGCACTGAATCCGCACCCGACAGCCGCCGCCAGGCGCCTGGCGGAAGGCTGTCCAAGTTCCACTTTCCGACCGCCTGGCGAATGAGGCGCAGCGTAGGCAAGCCGACTGCCGCAGTCATTCGCCGCACCTGGCGATTGCGTCCTTCGTGAATCACCAGTTCCAGCCACGACGCGGGAATGACCTTGCGCACGCGAATCGGCGGGTCGCGCAGCCACAATCCCATGGGTTCGTCGATGGCGCGTGCCTGCGCGGGCCGGGTCGGGACTCCATCGAGGTCGACGCCTTTCGCCAGCGACGCGAGTTGCGCGTCGGAAGGGATGCCCTCCACCTGCACCCAATAGGTCTTCGCGAGCTTATGCTTCGGGTTGGCGATGTGCGCCTGCAATGCACCATCGGAGGTCAGGACCACCAGCCCTTCGCTGTCGGTGTCGAGCCGCCCCGCCGGGTAGACATGCGGCACATCGACGTAGTCTTTCAGCGTTGGCTTGGTCCCGTCTCCGGTGAATTGGCAGATCACGCCAAAAGGCTTGTTGAGCAGGATGACGCCCGGGTTTGCTGCTTGCTGCGCGGGTGTGCGAGGCCGGGGTGCATGCGGCCGCGTGGCGGGATTGGTCGATTTCACGGATAATTATCGGTTTAGCGACGCCTCGAGACCGCTTGGGCTCGCTTGGTTCCCTGCAGTATCCATTCCGGAGTCTCCATGCCCACGTTCCAGCACGTCAAGGTCCCTGCCGGCGGCCAGAAAATCACCGTCAACAAGGACTTCAGCCTCACCGTCCCGGACAACCCGATCATCCCCTACATCGAAGGCGACGGCACGGGCTTCGACATCACGCCGGTCATGTTGAAGGTGGTCGACGCGGCGGTGGCCAAGGCTTACGGCGGCAAGCGCAAGATCCACTGGATGGAGATCTATGCCGGAGAGAAGTCCACCAAGGTCTACGGGCCCGACGTCTGGCTGCCCGACGAAACACTGACGATCCTGCGCGATTACGTCGTCTCGATCAAGGGACCGCTGACCACGCCGGTAGGTGGCGGCATCCGTTCGCTCAACGTGGCGCTGCGCCAGCAGCTAGACCTTTACGTCTGCCTGCGCCCGGTGCGCTACTTCAAGGGCGTGCCCTCGCCGGTGAAGGAGCCCGAGAAGACCGACATGGTGATCTTCCGCGAGAACTCGGAGGACATCTATGCCGGCATCGAATGGGAAGCGGAGTCACCGCAGGCGAAGAAGCTCATCGATTTCCTGATCAACGAAATGGGCGTGAAGAAGATTCGCTTTCCCGAGACCTCGGGCATCGGCATCAAGCCCGTATCGCGCGAAGGCACGGAGCGGCTCATGCGGAAGGCTGTCCAGTACGCGATCGACAACGACCGCAAGTCCGTGGCGATCGTGCACAAGGGCAATATCATGAAGTTCACCGAAGGCGGCTTTCGCGACTGGGCCTATGCGCTGGCGCAAAAGGAATTCGGCGCCAAGCCCATCGACGGTGGACCGTGGTGCTCGTTCAAGAATCCCAGGACGGGCCGCGAAATCATCGTCAAGGACGTCATCGCCGATGCGTTCCTGCAGCAGATCCTGTTGCGGCCGGCGGAGTACGACGTCATCGCCACGCTCAACCTGAACGGTGACTATGTATCGGATGCGCTTGCCGCACAGGTCGGCGGCATCGGCATTGCGCCAGGCGCGAACCTGTCGGATACAGTCGCGATGTTCGAGGCCACCCATGGCACGGCGCCAAAATATGCCGGCAAGGACTACGTCAATCCGGGCTCGGAAATACTGTCGGCCCAGATGATGCTGGTGCACATGGGTTGGAAGGAAGCTGCCGCGCTGATCGAGGTAAGCCTTGAAAAGGCCATCCTCGACAAAGTTGTGACCTACGACTTTGCGCGGTTGTTGCCCGGGGCCACGCAGGTTTCGTGTTCAGGCTTTGGCCAGGCCATGATCGAGCGGATGTAGCCTCAAGGCCGGACCGCGCGATACGAAAAGCCCGCCGACCGGCGGGCTTTTTTTCCGATGTGAATGGACTGCCATGCGACCGGTCACAGCAAGTGGCGTGCCACCCTGTTCCGGACTGAACCCGGCCGGCAGGTGGTCAAGGCAGGGCGGCCGGCGGGCGGCGGGCGCGAAGGCGCGGGCTTTCAAGCTGACCACCACAGGTCGCAACGCCTTTGCCTTCCGCGACGTTCGTTTGTCCCCGCGGCGGGCAAGGTCAAACCACTGCATCATCGTTGCTGCAATTGCAATCCGTCAATGCAATCGCCAACTTGCGTTGTCCCACTTGATAAAACTGTTGCAATCATCAAACATTGACCCCACTTTGATCCGGAGTATCGTTACACGACATGTCCAACCAGGAACAGCACGGCACCGTACTCGAGGCGCTGAAGTCCAAGATCAAGCCGCCACCGTTGTACAAGGTGATGTTGCTGAACGACGACTACACGCCCATGGACTTCGTCGTCGTCGTCCTGCAAACTGTATTCGCATTGAGTCGGGAAAAGGCGACGCAGGTTATGCTGCAAGTGCATCGTGAGGGAATGGGCGTCTGTGGCACGTACACACGCGAAGTGGCCACGGCAAAAGTCGAACAGGTGGTCAACATCGCGCGCAAGCACCAGCATCCACTGCAGTGCACGATGGAGGAGATGTAAGGTAAGGCACGGCGCTGTCGCGAAAGTCAAAACAGGGGGAGTTGCAAAAGTCTCAGCCGCTCGAAGCCGGGAATGTTCCCGGTGGGGCGCGAAATGCGTGAAGGATTGTCGATGATTGCGCAGGAACTGGAAGTCTCCCTCCACATGGCCTTTGTCGAGGCCAGGCAAAAGCAGCACGAGTTCATCACCGTCGAGCACCTGCTGCTCGCGATGCTGGACAACCCGTCCGCGGCCGAGGTCCTGAAGGCCTGTGGCGTGGACCTGGACGAGTTGCGCGGTGTCCTCTCGGATTTCATCCAGGAGCACACGCCGCGACTCGCGCCGCATTCGGACGCCGACACGCAGCCCACACAAGGTTTCCAGCGCGTGATCCAGCGCGCGATCCTGCACGTCCAGTCGTCGGGCAAGAAGGAAGTTACCGGCGCCAACGTGCTGGTCGCGATCTTCGGCGAAAAGGAATCGCACGCCGTCTACTTCCTCAACCAGCGCGGTGTCACGCGGCTCGATGTCGTCAACTACATCGCGCACGGCATCACCAAGACGCCGCAGCAGAAGCAGGAAAAGCCGGAAAGCAAAGGCGAGGATGACGGCGGCAACGAGGCGCAGGGCGCGCTCGATGCGTACACGGTCAACCTCATCACGCTTGCGAAGTCGGGCAAGATCGATCCGCTGATCGGCCGCGAGGAGGAACTCGAACGCGTCATCCAGGTACTGTGCCGCCGGCGCAAGAACAATCCTTTACTGGTGGGTGAGGCCGGCGTGGGCAAGACGGCCATTGCCGAAGGACTGGCGCGGCGCATCAACGATGGCGACATCCCCGAACTGCTGAAGGAGTATTCCGTCTACTCGCTCGATATGGGTGCGCTGCTGGCCGGCACCAAGTACCGCGGCGACTTCGAGCAGCGGCTCAAGGCCGTGCTGAAGCAGCTCGCAGACAATCCGAAGTCGATCCTCTTCATCGACGAGATCCACACGATCATCGGCGCAGGCGCGGCGTCGGGCGGCACGCTGGACGCATCGAATTTGCTGAAGCCGGCCTTGTCCACCGGTGCGCTGAAGTGCATCGGCGCGACGACGTACACGGAGTATCGGCAGATCTTCGAAAAGGACCATGCGCTCTCGCGGCGTTTCCAGAAGGTGGATGTGCCGGAACCGTCGATCGCGGAAACCATCGAGATCCTCAAGGGCCTGAAGACACGTTTCGAGCAACACCACGGCGTCAAGTACGCTCCCGCAGCGCTGACCAGCGCGGCGGAACTCGCCGCGCGCTTCATCAACGACCGGCACCTGCCGGACAAGGCCATCGATGTGATCGACGATGCTGGCGCGGCGCAGAAAATCCTGCCCAAGTCGAAGCAGAAGAAAGTGATCGGCAAGGCGGAGGTCGAGGAAATCGTCGCCAAGATTGCCCGCATCCCGGCCAAGAGTGTTTCGTCGGATGACCGCAATGCATTGAAGACGCTTGATCGCGACTTGAAGAACGTCGTGTTCGGACAGAACAAGGCGATCGATGCGCTGACGTCGGCGATTCGCATGGCGCGCTCGGGACTGGGCAATCCGCGCAAGCCGATCGGCAATTTCCTGTTTAGCGGGCCCACGGGTGTGGGCAAGACCGAGGTCGCGCGGCAACTGGCCTTCTGCCTGGGCGTCGAACTGCTGCGCTACGACATGTCCGAATACATGGAGCGCCATGCGGTGTCGCGGCTGATTGGCGCGCCCCCGGGCTACGTTGGCTTCGACCAGGGTGGACAGCTCACTGAAGCCGTCACCAAGCATCCTTACAGCGTTGTGTTGCTCGACGAAATCGAAAAGGCGCATCCGGATGTGTTCAATATCCTGCTGCAGGTCATGGACCACGGCACGCTCACCGACAACAATGGGCGCAAGGCCGATTTCCGCAACGCGATCATCATCATGACCACCAACGCGGGCGCATCCGAGTTGGCCAAGGGTTCGATCGGGTTCACGCAGAACAAGCATGCCGGCGACGAGTCGGGCGAGATCAAGCGCATGTTCACGCCGGAGTTCCGCAACCGGCTGGATGCGACGATCTCCTTCGGGTCGCTCGACCACGCGATCATTCTGCGCGTCGTCGACAAGTTCCTGCTCGAGCTCGAGGCGCAGCTTCACGAAAAGAAGGTCGACCCGACGTTCACTCCTGCGCTCAAGGAGTTCCTGGCCAACAAGGGCTTCGATCCGCACATGGGCGCGCGACCGATGGCCCGGCTCATCCAGGACACGATCCGCAAGTCGCTGGCCGACGAGTTGCTTTTCGGTCGCCTCACCGGCGGTGGCAAGGTGACCATCGACATCGGCAGCGACGAGAAGATCAAGCTCGTGTTCGAGGAAACGCCAGAGGAAGCCCCTGTAGCCTAGGCGAAAACATAGCGTGGAAATTCGGCGCCTGCTTTGATGGCGCCGTTAAGCTAAAACGGCGATCCTCGGGTCGCCGTTTTAGCCTTTCGGTGTTGGGTGCAGTTTACGCCAACGTATCCGCCCAGATGTTCTTCGCCCAACTCCACGCGTACTCGCCTTCCAGGGCGCTCATTGCCGGCGAAAGCCCGCCCGCGCCGGCGACCGGCTCGAAGGTCTTTTTCTCGTTGCTGTATTGATGCACCGAGGCGACGTGCACGACCTCCTTGTCGGTGATGAAGCTGTAGCAGGTATTTAGGATCGCGGGCGCTGGATTGGCTTCGCGGCCGGCCAGCATGGCCGCGATTGCGGCAGCGGCGACTTTCGCATGATTGTTGGCCATGCTCGCCGACTTGGGCATCGCCGGTGCGACCTGGATCGCGTCACCCAGGATGTGCACCCCCTTCACCTTGATCGACTCGAAGGTCAGGAAATTCACTTCGCACCAGCGGTTGTTCGCCGTGACGACGCCGGCGGCGCGCGCAATTTCACCGGCGCGGTTGGGCGGAATCACATTCAGCACGTCGGCGCGCTCGTTGCCTTGGATCTCGAATTTGAGGGTGCGCGTGGAGGCGTCGACGCCGGTCAGCACATGGTTCGGCCGGTATTCAACGATGCCCTTGTACTCGTCAACCCATGCCTTCTTGAACAGGCCGGCCTTCGAGACCACGTCCGGGTTCGCATCGAATATCAGGACCTTGCTCTTCGGTTTGGCACGCTTGAAATACCACGCGACCTGGCATGCGCGTTCGTAGGGTCCCGGCGGGCAGCGAAAAGGCGCCAACGGAATCGCCAGCGCAAACGTGCCGCCGTCAGGCATTTCCTCGAGTTGCCTACGCAATGCGACGGTCTGTGGCCCGGCCTTCCAGGCATGCAGCACCTGCTGTCGGGCCGCAGCGCTTTCCAGTCCGGGAACGAGGTCGTAGAGGAGGTCGACGCCCGGTGACAGTACGAGACGGTCATAGGAGAGATCGATACCGCTTTGCAGGCGAACGCTGCGCTTGTCGGGGTCGACGGCGACCGCCGTGTCGCGAACAATGCGCACGCCATGGCGGCCCGCCAGTCCCGCCATTGACGAGGTCAGGCTAGCGATGGTCTGGCTGCCGCCCAATACCAGGTTTGACAGCGGACAGCTGACGAACTGCGCATCCGGCTCGACCAACGTGACCTCGATCGCGCCATTGCTCCACATCCGGAGATATTTCGCGGCCGTCGCGCCGCCGAAACCGCCACCCACGACGACGACCTTGCCTTTGCTGGCGCTTCCCCCCGGCGTGGCACAGCCAGGCAGCGCCAGAACGCCGGCAGCGGTCAGCGCCTTCAAGAATTCCCGGCGTTGCATGCTGTGCTCCCTCATGGTCGGCTCCCGGTCACTTTTTCTGTTCCGCAAACCAGCCGGCCATGAGTTCGAGCTGCGCGTCTGTGTAGCCCTTGGCCAGCTGCGGCATGATCGTGCCGGCGCGCTTGCCTGCCTTGTACTCCTGCAGTTTGGCGACAAGGTCTGCTTTTGGCGTACCGGCCAGTGAAGGCACCACACCCTGGCTTACACCATGGGTGCCGTGGCAGATCGCGCAGCTCGACGCCAGGTTCCGGGCGAGGTCGGGGTCTGGCGCCTGGGCGCTCAGCAGTGCTGCGTGCGAAAACGCCGCCGCGAGTGCGGCGACGCGCAAGGTGGGCGGAAAACGCACAGTTTCCTCCGTGGAAAGAACGATGTTCATGGATGCAGTGCGAACTGGCGCAAGCATAGCCGCATCCACCCAACCGTCGATATTCGATTCTGCGATGTCGAACGAACCTTGGCAATGACAAGCACCGCGTGGCGGATGTCGGGGAATGTCACGCTGCGTTTGGAATTGCTTTCCGCAGGGCGGAACCACGGTGCTGCAATGCGTTTTCCAGCCCGTTCATAAATATTTGTTTAAAATTAATATATTACATACTATCCTCGGTTCGAAGGACCGATGTCTTTTAGAAGAGGAGTATGCGTCGCAGCACCATTTTGGGTATTTTGGTCGAATTTATTTCCACCAGATGGAAACGATTTTTAAGTACATGATTAATATTGAGAAATATTGTGTTGCGACGCGCCATTTCGCTTGTAATCGCGTCGTCACCTTGCTAACGTGGGCTCGTCACGAACCGCCGCTCGCAGCATCGCGCGAGTTACGGAAGCAAGAGGTGTGGTTCACCCATCCACGCCTGCCAGACTGGTCAAGCGATCCCAAACCGGTCCGTGCGATGAAACTTATGTGCCGTCGCCGTGCGCGACGGCTTAGTTAGCAAAATGAGTGACAAAAATTCTGGCCAAGCCATGGGAGCAATAAATGAATTACGACCTCGAAGCGGCAAGACTGAAAAAGGACTGGGCGGAAAACCCCCGGTGGAAGGGCATCCAGCGCGGCTACACGGCCGAAGACGTGGTCCGCCTGCGCGGATCGGTGCACATCGAGCACACGCTCGCGCGCCGCGGTGCTGAAAAGCTGTGGAAGCTCGTCAATGAGGAGCCGTTCGTCAACGCGCTGGGCGCCATGACGGGCAACCAGGCGATGCAGCAGGTCAAGGCGGGACTCAAAGCAATTTACCTCTCTGGCTGGCAGGTCGCTGCCGATGCCAATATCGCCGGCGAAATGTACCCCGATCAGTCGCTGTATCCGGTCAATTCCGTTCCTGCCGTGGTCAAGAAGATCAACAACACGTTCATCCGAGCCGACCAGATCCAGCACATGGAAGGCACGGGCGACATCGACTTCTTTGCGCCCATCGTCGCGGATGCCGAGGCGGGTTTCGGCGGCGTGCTGAACGCGTTCGAGCTGATGAAGGCGATGGTGGAAGCGGGTGCGGCCGGTGTGCATTTCGAGGACCAGCTGGCATCGGTCAAGAAGTGCGGGCACATGGGCGGCAAGGTTCTGGTGCCGACGCGCGAGGCGGTGGACAAGCTGATCGCCGCGCGCCTGGCGGCGGACGCCATGGGCGTTCCAACGCTCATTCTCGCGCGTACCGACGCCGAAGCCGCTGATCTCGTGACCTCGGACATCGACGCCAACGACAAGCCGTTCTTCACGGGCGAGCGAACGCAGGAGGGCTTCTACAAGACGCGCAATGGATTGGACCAGGCGGTTTCACGCGGTCTGGCCTACGCGCCGTACGCGGACATGATTTGGTGTGAAACCGGCAAGCCGGACCTGGACTTCGCCAAGGCCTTCGCCGATGCGATCCACGCCAAGTTCCCCGGCAAGATGCTCTCGTACAACTGTTCACCTTCGTTCAACTGGAAGAAGAACCTGGATGACGCCACGGTGGCCAAGTTTCAGCGTGAACTCGGCGCGATGGGCTACAAGTTCCAGTTCATCACGCTGGCCGGTTTCCACAGCCTCAACTACTCGATGTTCAACCTGGCTCATGGCTACGCGCATAACCAGATGACCGCCTTCGTCGAGCTGCAGGAGGCGGAATTCGCGGCGGTGTCCAAAGGCTTCACGGCCGTCAAGCACCAGCGCGAAGTGGGCACTAGCTATTTTGATGCGGTCACGCAGACCGTGCAGGGTAGCCAGTCCTCGACGACCGCGCTCAAGGGATCGACGGAAGACGAGCAGTTCTTCGACAAGCCCAAGTCCGAGCTGCACGTGGCCAACGGCTAGCGCGCAGGCGCGCAAACTGGGGTGCGAGGCGGGCCAGTAGGTGCAGCGCGACTGGGGTGGTGGAGCGCATCGCCTACTGGCCCGCCCCGCACCACCCGACGCGGCACCGCCCGCCGCGCACCAACTCGGAAGCCGCGCTCCATCCGACCGCAACTCCCGCTTTTGCGTCCCGCGAAGCGAACCCTTGGCCGCAAACATGGTCGGAACTACCATGGCCAATACCGCCTCCGTCGATCCCCGGCCGCCGACGGCCAACGACGCCCCCCGTAGTGTCCGTGCGTTCTTCGCACTGACACCCGATGCCGAAGTTCGCGAGTCATTTGCGGCGCTGGGCCGGGACATTGCACGCAAGTCGCGCGGCAGGGCGGTTTCCCCCGACAACGCCCACCTGACGCTTGCGTTCATCGGCGACGTTGAAAGGTCCGCTTTGCCGGTATTGCAAGCCGTCGGAGACCGCATGCCCAGGACCGGGTTCGTGGTGAACTTCGACTCCCTCGGCGCGTGGCGTGCCTCGGGCGTGGCCTGGATTGCACCAGCCGTGTTGCCGCCGCCCCTGCTGAAGTTGCACTCGACCTTGGCGGACGCGCTGGCGGCGGCCGGGTTCGAGCTCGAGGTCCGGCCGTTCCGACCCCACGTGACCCTGGCCCGGCGCTGCCTGCAGCCCCTGCCGCGCGCGCATTGCGAGCCGATCGTCTGGTGCGCGGACAAGCTATACCTGGTTGGATCCGAATTACGTGAGGACGGACCGGTCTATCGCAATCTCGCGTCCTGGGATCTGGCGGTTCGCTAGAACTTAAGGCCCGCGCGCGACCGGTCGCGAAGGATCGGCCGACCATTCGCTCCACGACCCCGGATACAGCCGCGTTCCGCCCAAGCCGGCGACTTCCATCGCGAGAATATTGTGACATGCGCTGATGCCTGAGCCGCATTGGTGAACCACGGCTTCGTGCGACGCGCCATCGAGCAGCGCGTTGAATTCCGCGCGCAGGAAAGCCGGATGCTTGAACGTGCCATCGGCGTTGAGGTTCTGCGTATAGGGGCGGTTGTGCGCGCCCGGAATATGGCCCGCAACGGGATCGATGGGCTCCACGTCGCCGCGGAAACGCTCCGCCGCGCGGGCGTCGATCAGGAACAACGTGTGCCGATGCAGGCTGGCGCGCACGCCGGACGCGCTGACGGTGGGCGTCACGCGCCGGATGCCGAACGCCGCGGGCTGGACTTGTGCCGGCGCAGTGGTCACCGGGTGGTTTTCCTTGATCCACTTGGCAAAGCCGCCATCCAGTACTGCCACGGCGTCGTGTCCCAACCAGCGCAGCATCCACCACAGCCGCGACGCAACCATTCCGTTGCCTTGGTCATAGGCAATGACCTGCTTGCGATCGTCGATTCCCAGTCGCGCAAAGACGGCGGCAGCGGTTTCGGGATTGGGCAAAGGATGCCGGCCGTTGCTGCCGGTCTTGCGCGCCGAGAGGTCGCGATCAACGTCCACGAACTGTGCACCCGGCAGGTGAGCCTTCGCGTATTCGGCCGCACCGAAAGTGTCGGGCTGCGCGAGGTCGTAGCGGACGTCGCAGATGACGACGTCGGGTTGTCCCAGGAGCGGCTCGAGTTCGGCGGTGGTGATGAGCGTGGTGAACAAGTGTGGGGCCTTTGTGTTGAGTTCACCCGCACTACTTGCGTGCGACGTGTGTTACGCAGTGTGTCAGGGATGCGCTCTCCGCTGTTCCCCAAGAGGTTGCCCTTCCAGGTGTTGTCCCCCTAGGTGTTGTCCCATCTCGCGACGGTAAAACTCGTGAAAATGCTGCATGCCGTCTTCCATCGGCGACTGGTAGGGGCCGATTTCGCTGCGGCCGGACTTATAGAGTGCGATGCGTCCGGCGTCCATCCGTTCGGCGATCTCGTCGTCCTCTCTCGCCGTTTCCATGTACGCGGCCTGTTCCGCCTCGACGAATTCGCGCTCAAACAGCGCGATTTCCTCCGGGTAGTAGAACTCGACGACGTTGAGCGTCTTGTCCACGCCCTGCGGAATCAGCGTGCTGATGACCAGCACGTGCGGATACCACTCCAACATGACGTTCGGATAGTACGTGAGCCACACTGCGCCATGTTTGGGAATTTCGCCGCGGTAGAAATCGAGGACGGCCTTGTGCCAGCGCTCATAGGTGCGCGAGCCCGGCTTGGACAAGCTGTTGTTGATGCCCACGGTCTGCACCGAGTACCAGTCGCCGAATTCCCACTTCAGGTCTTCGCAGGTGACGAATTGCCCCAAGCCCGGATGGAAGGGCCCGACGTGGTAGTCCTCGAGATAGACCTCGATGAACGACTTCCAGTTGTAGTTGCACTGGTGCATCTCGACGCGGTCGAGCACATATCCGGAGAAGTCGAAATGCTTGACGCCGAGTGCGGCGAGATCGTGCGCGACATTGCGCGGGCCGTCGAACAGGAGCCCGTTCCAGTGTTGCATGGGCGTGCGGCTCAAGTTCAGGCACGGCTTGTCCGCAAAGTGTGGCGCACCGAGCAACTCGCCTTTGAGGTCGTAAGTCCAGCGATGCAGGGGACACACGATGTTGCGCGTGTTGCCCCGCCCGTTGTACATGAGCGCCTGCCGGTGCCGGCAGATGTTCGACAGCAGTTCGACACCGGATTCATTGCGGACGAGAATCTGCGCCTCGCCGCGCGCGGCGAGCGCCTGGAAGTCGCCGACGTTCGGCACCATGAATTCATGACCCACGTAGCCCGGACCGCGGGCAAGCAGCAGGCGCTGCTCCGCTTCAAGCACGCGGGGATCGCAATACCAGGAGACCGGGAACTGCGTGCTCGACTGCAGCAGGCACCCGGCCGTTGCAAGGTCCGACATACGGCCAACCCTTTCGCGAAATTCGGTTGCTAGCAACCAACCCAACCCAACAACCCGGGACGCCGGCTTTTTACCCCTGTTCGGGCATAACCTAAAAAGCCGCCCCGGACCGCTTTGCCAAGTCGACCGCGCGATATCGAAAATTCGCTCTGGCCGCGTCGTCAAAAGATGTTACTATACGCTACTTTACGTAAGTAGGTCAAGACGTTAGCGTAAAATTAGCGTGGAAAACAGCTTTTGGAAACGGACCCGCGCGGCCGGTCCGACTTTTAAATTTTTGACCTCCTCGTGAGCACCGCAAAACCTCCCCAAACCTTCGAATCCGCGCTCGCGGAGCTCGAAGCCATCGTGGCGGCCATGGAAGATGGCCGGCTTCCCCTCAAGGAATCGCTCGCCGCCTACAAGCGCGGCGCGGAGCTGCTGACCTATTGCCAGGCTTCGCTCAAGGACGCGCAGCACCAGGTCGAGGTCCTTGAGCAAGGCGTGCTCAAGTCCTTTGACCCACAGAAGTCCTTCGATCCGGGAAATTCCTTCGAGGGCGAAAGGGCCTCGGGGCAGGACGCCGCAAAAGAGGGTCCCGCCGATGCATCCTGACCTCGCATTTCCGGTATGGACTGGCGAGCGCCAGCGGCGCATCGAGGATGTGCTTGAGGGCGTACTGCCTCGCGCTGAAGGGGGTCCGTTGCGCAGCCTGCACGAGGCCATGCGCTATTCCGTGCTGGGTGGCGGCAAGCGTGTGCGGCCCTTGCTGGCCTACGCGGCCGGTGAGTTTGCGCAGGCCGACCCCGTGCTGGTCGATGCCTCGGCGGCTGCGGTCGAACTGATCCACGCCTATTCGTTGGTCCACGACGACCTGCCTTGCATGGATAACGACACGCTCCGCCGCGGCAAGCCAACGTGTCATGTCGCGTTCGGCGAAGCCACGGCGTTGCTTGCCGGCGATGCACTGCAATCGCTGGCGTTCGAAGTGCTGGGGAAGGGTTCGACGCGCGGCTCGGGCGCCGCGTGCGCGACGCTCGCGTCGGCAGCTGGCGCACCGGGCATGGCGGGTGGCCAGGCAATCGACCTTGCCAGCAAAGGTACCTCGCTGGCGATTCGCGAACTGCAGACGATGCATGGCATGAAGACCGGCGCGCTCATTCGCGCTGCAGTGCGCTTGGGGGCGGCGTGTGGCCGGCCGCTCGAGCCAGAGGAAACGTCCGCGCTGGACAGCTTTGCCGATGCCGCGGGACTCGCGTTCCAGGTGATCGACGACGTGCTCGATGTCGAAGGCAGCAATGCCGCGCTAGGGAAAACCGCCGGCAAGGACGCTGCGCAGAACAAGCCGACCTATGTGTCGCTGCTTGGCCTTGCCGAGGCCAAGCAGCATGCCGAAGCGTTGCGCGCGCAAGCCGGCGCTGCTTTGTCGTCATTTCGCGGTGCGTCGCGCCGGCTGGTGGAACTCGCCGACTGGATCGTCCTGCGCAAGCACTGACCCCTGTCGTCCCATCGGTGCCCACTCAGTTCCCATCTCTATACGCCCATGTTTCCCTTGCTCGAACGCATAAACTATCCCGCTGACTTGCGCACGCTCGAGCGTAGCGAATTGCGTGAGTTCAGCCGCGAGCTGCGTGCATTCCTGTTGTCGTCGGTTGCGCAGACGGGCGGTCACCTTTCGTCCAACCTGGGCACTGTCGAACTGACGGTGGCGCTGCATTACGTCTTCAACACGCCGAATGACCGTATCGTCTGGGATGTTGGCCACCAGACCTATGCGCACAAAATCCTCACGGGCCGACGCGAAGCCATGGCCAAGCTGCGGCAATTTGGCGGTCCGTCCGGCTTTCCCCGCCGCGTGGAAAGCGAATACGACACGTTCGGTACGGCGCATTCGTCGACGTCCATTTCCGCGGCGCTGGGCATGGCTGTAGCGGCCCGGATCAAAGGGGATGACCGTCGCGCCATTGCTGTCATCGGTGATGGCGCCATGAGCGCGGGCATGGCCTTTGAAGCGCTCAACAATGCGGGTACCAGTGGCGCCGACCTGCTGGTGATACTCAACGACAACGACATGTCGATCAGCGAGCCCGTCGGGGCCCTGGACCAGTACCTGGCCAGGGTGTTGTCGTCGCGCCTGTACAATTCGGTGCGGCGCAGTGGCAAGGAAATGCTGTCCAAGTTAGGGCCGATGCACGAGCTCGCGCGTCGCGCCGAAGAGCACGTCAAGGGCATGGTGTTGCCGGGCACGCTGTTCGAGGAGTTCGGCTTCAACTACATCGGCCCCATCGACGGCCACGATGTGGATGTCCTCGTGAAGACCCTCGCCAACATCCGCGAGTTGAAGGGACCGCAGTTCCTGCACGTGGTCACCAAAAAAGGCTACGGCTACCCCAAGGCCGAGGAAGACCCGATCCAGTATCACAGCGTGACCAAATTCGACCCGGCGGTCGGCATGGTCGCGAAGGCTGCATCCAAGCCCAGCTACACGCAGGTTTTCGGCGACTGGATCTGCGACATGGCCGCCAAGGATCCGCGCATCGTATGCATCACGCCGGCCATGCGCGAAGGTTCGGGCCTGGTCAGGTATTCGCAGGAATTTCCCAAGCGCTACTTCGACGTCGGCATCGCGGAACAGCACGCGGTGACGTTCGCTGGCGGCATGGCCTGCGAAGGCATGAAGCCGGTCGTCGCCATCTATTCGACGTTCCTGCAGCGCGCCTATGACCAGGCGATCCACGA
>JBDTPJ010000021.1:0-39202 GCA_039932755.1 Betaproteobacteria bacterium | reverse complement strand
GTTCCACTTCACCCGCACGTCCATCCGCCAGTTGGCGTGGATGAATACCTGTTCCTTGCCTTTGTAGTCGTAGAAGCGCAGCTCGTTCCAGTTCGTTTCTCCACCGTGCTTCGTGCTGTGGGACTTGATCGCCGAATATTCCTTGTACTTGTCGAGCTCGTACGGAGGCATATGTTCGGCGTTGTAGACGCGGCCGGTGATGATCGGGCAATCCGGGTCGCCCGCGATGAAGTCGACTATTACCTCCTGGCCGACGCGCGGAATGAAGATGACGCCCCACTTGTTGCCCGCCCACGGCGACGACACCCGGATCCAGCACGAGCTGTTCTCGTCCGCCTGCCCGTACTGGTCCCAATGGAACTGGACCTTCACGCGGCCATACTTGTCCGTGTAGATCTCGTCGTCCTGCTTGCCGACGACAACGGCTGTCTGCGGGCCGTTGGTCAACGGCTTCGGCGTTACCCGCGGCGGGCGGTACGGCACCGTCGTTGGCTGTGCCGTCAACAGGAGGCGCCAATCGGAGTGGCCCTCGCCGCCCGAATGGTAGGGATTGTCGCGCACGAAATACTGCATGCCGAGGATCAGGTACTCGCGGTTCTGGTCCTTTCGCGGACACGTCTTGAGCGTGAACAGGTAGCCCGGTGCGAGGCCGCGCGCATTGCCCTCCCCCGTTACCGATTCGTGCGGTGCCTGCAATTCCTCGAGCCGCAGCTTCGCGTAGTTTTCGCCGTCGGCGACCTCGACGTAGCCGCCCGGCCACTCGTAGATCGGATGATCGCCATGGGGATGGGAGTACGGCTTCATGCGCGGGCGCAGAAGCTCGGCCCGGGGCTTCTTGAAATCGAAATCGTCCGTGATGAAGGTGCCCGAATCGACTTCCTTGGCAATTTGCCAGCTGCCTATGTACTCCTCGTCGGCGATAGCGGCGCGGTCGGGCGGAATGTAAGGAACCGAGTCATAGCCCGGGCAAGGGACATGCTTGCTCAAGTCGTTGGCGAGCACCAGCGTGTGCCGACCCATCTCGTGCTTGAAATAGTAATAGATGCCCTCGTGCTCCATCAGGCGGCTCACGAAATTGAAGTCCGTCTCCTGGTATTGCACGCAGTATTCCCATGTCCGGTAATGCCCACCGCCGAGCTTCTTCTCGACCGGATACGGATATTTGGCGAATACCTCGTCCAGGATTTCCGGTACGGTCTTGTTCTGGAAGATCTTGAAATCCGACTCCCGCGTGAGGTACCACAGCCAGGGTCGCAGGCGCGCTTCGTACCGCCAGATCTCCGACTCCCGCGCGACCTCCCTCCCGACGAACGCGAAGCGCGTCACCTGACCGTTGAAGAAGCGGGGAGCGCCGCTCTGGGTCTTCAGTTCGATCGTGATGTCCTTGCCCAGCAGCGCATCGGGCTCGATGTTCGCGTTCTTTTCCGCCAGCAATTCAAGTTGCCAGTCGAAAGGCCGCGAGATCTCCTCGCGCCCGGTGAACTGCCGGAACATGAGGGTGGGGCTGAGCGGCGTGTGCGCCTGCGCGATGCGGTTCTTGTCCATGGCCTGGTCCTAGCGCTTCGCAGATGGGACTGTGACGCGCGCCGTTGACGTGGTGAAGTCAGTCGGCATAGTCGTACCGGAAATCGCCGTCCGCTGCGGAGATGGCGATGCGCGACAGCGCCTTGCCTTCGAGCGTGCGCGACAGGATCTCCCGACTGATTGTCGGCAGCACGGTATTGGTGAGGATGGCGTCGATCATCCGGCCCCCGGACTCCACCTCGGTGCAGCGCGAGATGATGAGCTTCAGCGCCGCATCGTCGTAATCGAAGCGCACCTTGTGGTTGGCATCGATGCGCTTCTGGACCCGCGAGAGCTGCAGCTTGACGATGCTGCCGAGCATTTCATCGGACAGCGGCAGATACGGGATCGTGACGACCCGCCCCAACAGCGCAGGCGGGAAGATCTTGAGCAGCGGCTCGCGCAGCGCCTTCGCAATCGCCTCGGGCTCGGGCATAAGTTCCGGGTCGCGCGTCATGCCCATGATGAGGTCGGTGCCGGCGTTTGAGGTCAGGATGATCACCGTGTTCTTGAAGTCGATGAAGCGTCCCTCACCGTCCTCCATCCAGCCCTTGTCGAAGACCTGAAAGAAAATTTCGTGGACGTCCGGGTGCGCTTTTTCCACTTCGTCGAGAAGCACGACGCTGTAGGGACGGCGACGCACGGCCTCGGTGAGCACGCCACCTTCGCCATAGCCCACGTATCCCGGCGGTGCGCCCTTCAGCGTGGAGACCGTATGCGCCTCCTGGAATTCACTCATGTTGATCGTGATGAGATTTTGCTCGCCGCCGTACAGCGCCTCCGCCAGCGTCAGGGCGGTCTCCGTCTTGCCCACGCCCGATGGTCCACACAACAGGAACACGCCGATCGGCTTGCTCGGGTTGTCGAGCTTGGCGCGTGCCGTCTGGATGCGCCGCGCGATCATTTCCAGGCCGTGTCGCTGGCCGATCACCCGCTGGTTGAGCGTGTCGGCAAGGCGCAGCACGCCCTCGACTTCGTTCTTCACCATGCGGCCGACGGGAATACCCGTCCAGTCGGCGACGACCGATGCAACCGCCTGTTCGTCGACCGCCGGAAGTATCAGCGGGCGCTCGCCCTGCAATTCCGCGAGCTTTTTCTCAAGCGCCCGCAGCTCCCCGAGCTTTGCTTCTCGCTCTTCCGGCTTCATCGATGGCGTCGGCGTCACCGCCTCTGTCGCCGAGGGCGCAACGGTCACCGCGTCTGTCGCTACCGGCGTGTCGACGGGCAACGCGCCTTCGCGCAACTTGGCGCGCAGATCGAGAATGCCGTCCACGATGGCCTTCTCGTCCATCCAGCGCTTGTCCAGCAACACGAGCCGCGCGTGCTCGTCCCGCAACGCCGTCGCGACACTGGCGCGACGCTCGGCGACCGGCAGTCCGACAGCCTCCTCGCGGGCGATGATCTCCATCTCGGTGTCCAGCGCCTCGATGCGATGCCGGCAATCCTCGACCTCGGGCGGCGTCGCGTGCTGGCTGACGGCCACGCGGGCGCAGGACGTGTCCAGCAAGCTCACGGCCTTGTCCGGCAATTGCCGCGCCGGAATGTAGCGATGCGACAACCTGACGGCCGCTTCGATTGCGGCGTCGAGCAACATCACGCGATGATGCTTCTCGAGGATGCTCGCGACCCCACGCAACATGCGGATCGCCTTCGCCTCATCCGGCTCAGGTACCTGCACGACCTGGAAGCGCCGGGTCAGCGCGGGATCCTTCTCGATGTACTTCTTGTATTCCGCCCACGTCGTCGCGCCGATCGTGCGCAGGTTGCCGCGCGCCAGCGCTGGCTTGAGGAGATTCGCGGCGTCCCCCGTTCCCGCGGCGCCGCCCGCTCCCACCAGCGTGTGGATCTCGTCGATGAACAGGATGATCGGCTTGGGACTCGCCTGTACCTCGTCGATCACCTGTCGCAAGCGCTGCTCGAACTCGCCCTTCATGCTGGCGCCGGCCTGCAGAAGTCCAAGGTCGAGGGTGAAGAGTTTCACGTCCTTCAACTGCGGCGGCACATCGCCCTTCGCCAGCCGCAGCGCAAAGCCTTCCACCACGGCGGTCTTGCCCACGCCCGCCTCGCCGGTGAGCAGAGGATTGTTCTGCCTGCGCCGCATGAGTATGTCGATGATCTGGCGAATCTCGTCATCGCGTCCGTTGATCGGGTCGATTTCGCCCTTCTGCGCCTTTTCGGTCAGGTCCACCGCGAATTTCTTGAGGGCCTCCTGCTTGCCCATGGCGGCGGGCGCCATCGCGCCACTGGCCTCACCGGGCGCTGCGTCACCCAGGTGGCTGCCATCAGCCGCGACCATCGCGTCCTCCGGCGAACCCTTGAGCAGCGATGGCAGCGCGTCGGTCAAGGCATCGCCCGAGACCTTCTGAAACTCCTTCGAAATCGAATAGAGCACATTGCGCAGCGCCGATGTCTTGACGATGCCCAGGATCAGGTAGCCGCCGCGGACCTGGCTGTCGCGGAACATGAGCGAACCGTAGACCCAACCGCGCTCGACCGAATTCTCGACGTGCTCGGACAGGTCCGAGATCGACGTCGCACCGCGTGGCAGGCGGTCCAGCGCATCGGTGAAGTCGCGCGCGACCTTGGCGGCGTCGAGTTCGAAGTGGCGGATGATGTGGTGGAGATCGCTATCCTGGAGCTGCAGGATCTGGTGCAGCCAGTGCACGAGTTCCACGTAGGGATTGCCGCGCAGCTTGCAGAAGACGGTGGCGCCTTCGATCGCCTTGTACAACAGCGGATTCAACTTGCCGAAGAGCGCGACGCGGCTGATTTCACTCATGCAGGGCCTCTAGTCAAAAAGCGGTCAGTTTGCGGACATCGCAGGAGCGGCCTGTGCCACGGCCAGGCGCGCGGCGATCGTCTCGTGCACCAGAACCAGATCGTCGGCATCCGTCGCCTTTGTCCTATGCCCGAGCCACGTGGTCCAGCCCAATCGCTCGGTCTTGCCCAAACGGGCACTCGGGACCTCGTCCCGCTTCAGCACGAGACGGACGTCCCATGCGAATTCGATGCCGATGTAATTGCGCAGCCAGGCCAGCATCTGCTGGAAGGGCGCTGCACCGGGCAGGTGCGATTCGTAAGCTGCGAGCGACATCGGGCCCACCCGCAGGCGGAATTTTCCTTGTGCATCCAGCACCTGCGCGCCGACGACGGCACCGACGCCGAGCCGTTCCGCGATGCGGCCCAGCCCAAGTCGCGTGCGCTGCTCGGGAGCGAGCTTCATCCAGTTGCACACCCACTGCTCGACCTGGACGCCCGTCTGGAAAAAAATGGAGATGAGGCGCTGGAGGCCCTCGGCGTTGCGCGTCTCGCGCACGAGATGTCCGGCGCCGAAGAACTTGGCGTGATCGGGGACCGCATCGCGCCCGCGCAACGTTTCCTCGCCCAGGTGCACAAGGCTGCCCACGTATCGGCTGAAGCGATCCTCAGCGGGACGATCGAGGCTCGCAGTGGACTGTACGTCCGCCCACGCGCGGTAGAAAAAAAGCGTGAAGCGGTGGTGGAACATGTCGCAGAAACGCATCAGTGTGCGGTCGCCGTGCGCGCGCACGCGTTCACGCACATATTCGGTGAGGTGCGTGGGCAGGGGCCCGTTAGGCCCGAAAAGGCCGAAGCCCAGAATCGTCAGGCGTGCGCGTCCGGATTCGTCGGCAAGGTCAAACGCATGGATCGGCGACGGCGCAAACGCGAGCGACGCCTCCTGGCCAATGCGAAAGGGTTCCAGCCGGGGCCTGGGCGCACGACCCAGTGCCGGCAGCCCCGGATGCTTCGCGTCAAGCCAGCGCAGCACATGCCAGAGGTCGAAGCGATACGGCGCCTCGTTCAAGCGCTGCATGAAGGCCGTGATTTCCGGTGTGGTAGCGCTGGGAATTTCGTTACTCATGCGACCGGCCTATCCCCGGCACGCGGCGTCCAACGGGCGATCTCACCACGCTGGGCCGAACGCACTACGGTCTCGGTAAAGGTATTGAGCGATACGTGGCGCGCAAAAAAGCGCTCAAGAACAAGTCCCAACATGAACGCGCCGGTACCCGCGAAGGAGTCCTCGTCGAACGTAAGCGTCAGCTCGACGCCCCGGCCGAACACGAGCGGACCGGGCCGTGGCATTCGGCGCGTGACCGGACGCAGCGCGAGACCCTGGACCCCATCCACCTGGCGTGCCGTTTGCGCGTCGGAGAGTCCCGCGTACAGCCCGAGCAGCCGCCGCAGGCTGACCGCGCCCTGCTCACGATCGAACTCCGTCAGCGTGAGGTAGTTGAGTCCCAGGTGGCTGATGAGTCGCCACGTAATTTCGCGATCTGCCATTGCCGGCGCCGGGCGCGAAGGACCGCGCAGCACCTTGATCGCCTCGACCGGCGCAGACATGATCAGCGTGAAGTCCGTTGGACCCGCCAGCGGCATGAGCAGCGGCAGGTCGCGATTGGTGCATTGCGCCTGCACCGTGAGTTGCCGCAGGTCCCCGCGGTAGGGCGCCTCTTCCTGGTCGACGAGCGAAAGAAATACTTCGCTGCCGATGTAACCCGTCCTGGGACCTTGCCGCCGCGCGCGATCCGACAGGAGCCGCGGCTCGCGACGCTGCGAATAATAGCGGCCCGAGTTGCGTGACTCGCTCGAAAGCGAACCATAGAACGGTCGGAATTCCTGCGCGTCACTTTCACTCGCCGTGTGACCTTCTACGTGCGAGATCGAGTAAACCTCGAAGTCCAGTGGGCGCGCGCGATCCATGACGACGTGATGCTCGAACTGGTCCGGCGCAACGGGCAGACGATCGCTACGACGGGGAAACAGGTTCACTGCGGGTGCGCAGAACAGCGTGAACTGCTTGTCGTCGACGATGCGCTCCAATTCCGGAATACCCCGATCGAGCAACACAACCACATCGAAGGTGTCACCGGGTGCATTGCGCAGTGCCGCGTTGAGTCCCGCGACGGACCAGAACAGGTAGCGCGCCGGGAATGCAAAGTATTCGTGCAGCAGCCGGTAGCCCTGGAATGAACGCGCCGCATAGGGAAAAAGTGCCTGGGCATCATCGAAGCCTTCCGCCGTCACGGAGGCCGTCGGCAGGAAGTATTGCCACTTGAGAGGACGTTCGGTTCCGCACACGAGGACCCCGCAGGTGTGCGCCATCAGGAGTTCGTAGAGTCGGTGCGCGACTTCGTCGGTTCCGGCGAGGTGCAACGTGAGGCGGTCCAGCTCAAGCTGCGCCAAGGTTACGCCCCCCGTGCTGCGCAGGCGCAACCTGATGGCGCCGCGGACCATGCGGTCGGTGGGCAGGCGGTTGATGGGCAGGTCGGACGGCGCGCCCGTCAGCGTCGCCTCCACGATTTCGATTGGCCACAGGGTGACGTCGTGCGCCGTCCGGAACTCGCAGGCGGTCTGCTCGCCCTTGGGGATTTGCGATTGCAGCACCGTGCCGCGGGGTAGTGTGAAGCCGGCCGCGTCGACGTGCTTTGGCGTGATGCGGACGATGGTGGACGCCGGCGTGGGCGCAAGGTAGCTTGGATAGACGACTTCGAGCAGCCGCTGCGAGAAACGCGGGAACTCGGCGTCCATCTTGAGTTGCACGCGCGCGCCCAGGAAAGCGACGCCCTCGAGGAGGCGCTCCACGTAGGGATCGGCGACCTCGATTCCCCGCATGCCCAATCGCCCCGCCACCTTGGGGTACTGCTCTGCGAATTCCGCGCCCAAGTCGCGCAGGTAGGCGAGCTCGCGGTTAAAGTAGTCGAGGAGCCGCGGGTCCATCAGGTCTTCAGGTTCGCGGTCTGTTCCATCAGGATGACCTGGCCGCTCTCCAGATCGACATGGGAGCGCAGGAGCAGCTCCATCGGGTACGGCAATGACCAGAGCTGGCCACGGATCTCGAACGAGAGCATGTTGTGGTGATCGATAGAATTTTCGGTCGTGGCGACGCGCACGTCGAGAGTATCGGCGAGTACGCGCGGCTCGAAGGCGATGATGGCGTCCTTGATCGCCAGCTCGAGCGCCTGCCAGTCAATGTCCTGCACGCGCCGACCGGAAAGGGCCTGCACGCCGAAGTTGACGACCGAGCGCCGCGCCTCGGGAAAAGCTGCGAATTCCGTATCGGACTCCATGTTCGTTGCGTTGAGTATCCACGCGATGTCGCGCAGCACCGCCCGGCGCAGTCGCGTCCTTGTCATCGACACGGCATCGGTGGCCTCCACGGCGTGCGTTGGATCGTCGTCGGTGAGGCGGTCGAGCATCGCCGGTTGCAACCGGTCCCCGGTGGGGCCGTCGTCGCCAGATTTGATATTGGGTACTTGCATGAGACGTGTCGCCGGGGCGAAAACTAGGCCTCGGCAGCGAAGGTAATCTCGCGCGTGTCCAGTAGAGCGAACTCGCCCACGTCTGTCGCCCACATGCGCTGACCGAGTCCGACAAAGGTTTCCGGTCCGGCCTCGGCCCAGGTCGTCATGCGCCCAAGGCGAAGCGCCTCCTTGTCGGCCGCTTCCGTACCCGGATACCGCGCGGGAATCAACGCCACCTGGACTGCGTCGGTCGACAACTTGAAATGCGCGCCGACCCACACGAAATCGCGCAGGTCCGTCGGCGCGTCGACTTTGAGGTTCACGATGCGCTCGAACGGGACCCAGTAATATTTGCCATCGATGATCGCCTCGCACACCGGCCCCAGGCGGGAATCCGCATCCGCGATCCACGCGAAGGGCTTGCCATCGATGGTGCCAGCCGCGGCGGGCGCCAGATCGAGCGCATCAGCGCGCAACGCTTCTGCCGCTGCCACGTGTCCATGGGCCAACTTGTCCAAGGACTCGACGATGAGGCCCATCCAGGGCGGCGGCTCACCCAGGATCTGCGGCGTACGCTTGCCGGCGAAAACCTCAGCGCGGTATACCTCACAGCGAATGGCCTCGCGATAGGTCTGGGCCATGGGGATTGCGCTGGGCGCGAGCTGCGCACAGACCTGCAGCTGATTGAGCGCGCGTTGCCAGTCACCATTCACGGCCAGAAGTTGGAACAGGTACGTTCGCAACTTCGCGTCCTCCGGATGGGCGCGCACTTCGCCCTGTAGGCGCTTCAATTCGCCTGCAAGGTCCACCGCCAGCGCCGAGACTCGTTCGCTATCCGCCAAAGCACCTCCCTGTCATGGAACGGACATGCTTGCAGCGTGCGAACGCCTGCTGATCGTGTCGCGCCGACACGATGCCTCGTCGAATTGCGCGCTCAGCACGCCAGGACAACCGCCGTCCGCGGCACGCCCGATCACCGGCCCGCGCGCCGGGCAACCCCGCCACCAACCCGAACTACATGGTCTTGTTCTGCTTGATGTCGAAGCCGAAGTCCACGGCACCGCCGGGCTTCCCTTTGTCGTCCTGCGGCACGTAGTGCCATTTGATCTTCGCCGCCTGGAACGCATAATTGGCCACGAGCTCAGCCCCGTTGGCGCCCGAGACGTCCGCCACAGTGATCAGGACGTCCTGCAGCGTGATCTTGAGGTACTCCATTTGGCCCTCGCCCATCTTGGCGCCCATGATGTCGACCGAGGCAAAGTGCTTGCCGTCGGCCATCTTCGACATCACCGTGGGATAGGCCTTGTCCATCTTACCCACGGCGGTAAGATCATGGAAGCTCACTTTGCCGGAACTGCCGCCCGTGCCTGAGGCCATCGATGAGGGTTGCGAAGCGCCCCAATGAAAAGAGTCCAGCTCGATATGATCCTTGTACTTCGCATTGGAACTCTCACCACTGACCCCATCGATCTTCATGAAAAGTGCAATTGCCATTTTGCTTCTCCTTGATGTTGAAACCGCAGCGCGTCGATCGTGGGATCAAGCCGCGCCTGATTGCGTTTGATTCGCCCGCGGCTGCCGTTCAGGCCGCTTTCGTCTTGACCGACGGCAATTTCGAAACCAGGCGCAGCGACACGGTGAGGCCCTCCAACTGATAATGCGGACGCAGGAAAAACTTCGAGGTGTAGTAACCCGGATTGCCCTCGACCTCCTCCACCACCACCTCGGCCGCGGCCAAAGGCCGGCGAGCCTTGGTCTCCTGCGATGAATTGGCAGGATCGCCGTCGACATAATTCATGATCCAGTCGTTGAGCCAGCGCTCCATGTCGTGACGTTCCTTGAAGCTGCCGATCTTGTCGCGAACGATGCACTTGAGGTAGTGAGCGAAGCGGCAACAGGCAAACAGGTACGGCAGGCGCGCGGCCAGATTGGCGTTCGCGGTCGCGTCCGGGTCGTGGTACTCCTGCGGCTTCTGCACCGATTGCGCCCCGATGAATGCCGCGAGATCCGAGTTCTTGCGATGGACGAGCGGCATGAAGCCGTTCTTCGCCAGCTCCGCCTCGCGCCGGTCACTGATCGCGATCTCCGTCGGGCATTTCATATCGACGCCGCCGTCGTCGCTGGGAAACGTATGGACAGGCAAGTCTTCGACGATGCCGCCGGATTCCACGCCGCGGATCGACGTGCACCAACCGTAGTACTTGAATGAGCGGTTGATATTGACGGCCATCGCATAGGCGGAGTTTGCCCAAGTGTACTTCCGGTGGTCGGCACTGCCGGTTTCTTCCTCGAAATCGAACTCGTCCACGGGACTGGTCTTGGCGCCGTAAGGCAACCGCGCCAGGAACCGCGGCATCGTGAGCCCGAGATAGCGCGAGTCGTCGGAATCGCGCAAGCTGCGCCACGACGCATATTCGGTATTCAGGAAGATCTTGGTGAGGTCACGCGGATTGGCGAGCTCCTGCCACGTGTCCATTTGCATGACGGTCGGCGACGCGCCGGCAATGAAGGGACAATGCGCCGCCGCCGCGTTCTTCGAGAGCTCGGCGAGCATCTCGACGTCCTGCGGGCTGTGGTCGAAATGGTAGTCACCGACAAGGCAGCCATAGGGCTCGCCGCCGAACTGGCCGTATTCCTCTTCATAGAGGCGCTTGTGGAAAGGGCTTTGGTCCCAGCTAACGCCCTTGTATCGGCGTAGCGTGCGGCCGAGGTCCTTCTTGTTGATGTTCATCACGCGGATCTTGAGCATCTCGTCGGTTTCGGTGTTGTTGACGAGATAGTGCAGGCCGCGCCACGCGCCCTCGAGCTGCTGGAATTCGGGATGGTGCATGATCGCGTTGACCTGCTCGGAGAGCTTCGCATCGAGCTGCGCGATGATCGACTCGATGGTCTTGTACGCGTCGGCCGAGATGATCTGCGTGTTGACGAGCGCCTGCTCCGCGAGCGTGCGGACGGCTTCCACGACAGCATCGCGCGCCTGGTCGGTTTTTGGCTTGAATTGCTTGGTAAGCAGGGATGCGAACTCGCCGGTTTCGGCGGTGGTTGTCGCGCCAGCCTGGGTTTCTTTTTGCGCATTGGCCATGATGAGAACCTTTTCTGGTCGTCGGTTGCTAGGCGTTGCCGTCGCCGGATCCGGCTACGTCTTTTGGCTTGGGCGCCGAGGCGAGCGCCTTCAGAAGCGCAGGATCCTGCAGCGTCTTGGCGATGAGGTCCTCTGCGCCCGTCTTGCCGTCCATGTAGGACAGAAGGTTGTGCAGTTGCGTCCGCGCCTCAAGGAGCTTGCTAAGTGAATCCACCTTGCGGGCGACAGCGGCCGGCGAGAAGTCATCCATGCTCTCGAAAGTGATGTCCACCGCGAGGTGCCCTTCGCCGGTCAGCGTGTTGGGCACCGTGAAGGCCGCGCGCGGTTTCATGGACTTCATGCGCGCATCGAAGTTGTCCACGTCGATTTCGAGGAACTTGCGGTCCGCGACATCGGGAAGCGCCTCGGCCGGCTTGCCGGAAAGGTCGGCCAGCACGCCCATCACGAACGGAATCTGAATCTTCTTCTCCGAGCCGTAGATCTCTACGTCGTATTCGATCTGCACGCGCGGCGCCCGGTTGCGGGCGATGAATTTCTGTGCGCTGCCTTTCTTGGCCATCTTTCGTCTCCTGTCGGATAGACCTGCGGATACGTTTCTGAATCGAGTTCGCAATCAGCTGTCGTTGGACCGACGCATCACGTCGCGCTCGCCCCGGTGATGTTCTGCACTTGGCCCGCAGCTTCGGGTGCCAACTCCCGGATGATGTCCATGAAGGGCATGGTCATGATGCGTTGTGCCCGCCGGATGAGCAGCGGCGCAGGATTGGTAGGTTCGTTATGCGCAAGGAAGTCGCACACGTGATCAAGTGCGCGCACGGCGTCCGCTCGCGTGCGGATTGCACCGACCCCAACGACACCCCCTGCCCCAGCTTCTCCGGCGACACCGCCGTCGGCGGGCGCCAGTATCTCGGCGCGGATGTCACCGGCGAGGCCGGCCACAACGGTAAGCACGCTGCGCAACGCCGAAAAATCGGGGGTTGGCATCGCATCGCCGTTGGCCGCGACTGTGGCGAGGATGCCGTCCAGAGCCCCGAGGCACTGTTTGGCCTCGTCCAGCGCGGCGTTGTCGGCCGTGATCGCATCGCGAATCACGGACCGCAGTTGCTCGCCGGAAATCGGCTGCTCGCCGAGGGGCGCGTTCGGGTCGAGGATGCGTTCGACATCGCGCACGGTCAGCTTGCCAAGGCTGGAGGCGAAGAATAGTGCCGACCGGACTTCGATCACCATGCCTTCGGCGTCGGCGTAGGAGGTGAGTGCGTTCGCGCGCATCACGGGATCCGGCTCGCCATCGAAAACGAGCTGCGGGTGGAGTGGTTCCCAGAAACTCGCGAGAAGATCCGACGCGAGCTTGAGGCCGTCGCGCAATCCCGCCAGTCCCTCCGTGGCAGTGAGTCCGCGCGTCAGTTGCTGGACGATGCGCAGGTCGCGCGAACGGTCGAGTAGCGTTGACGCACGCTCTACGACATCGCCCCAATCCGGCGCTTCCGAGGGAATGACCGTGTCGCCGTATTGCTGCTCTTCCTTGCCGCGCGCCGCCTGCTCGAGGGCCAGGAAGTCCTGCTCGTATTCGAGGTTGGGCCCGCACGGCGCTTCCCCAGCGACCGGTTGCAGCCACTCCTGGCGAATCACTGGGCCCTCCGCGAACTCACGCTTTAGTTCTCCCTCAGCGTCGAATGATCGGCATCGACCAACACCAGCGCCCCGTCATATTCATGGGAACGTTGCGAATGATAACTCCCAATGGGGGGCCAGTCGCAACCTCTTTATATGACGAATATTCGCCTGAATCACATCCGGTCGCTCAATACCGACCACCGCGCGGACACCTTCAGGTCGATGTAGGCGACAAATTTTCCAGTTCCGGACGGTCGGGCGAGAGTTCGGACCTCCCCTCCCCGACCGGACAAAAATGCCCCGTGCAACCAACGCGTCCGTTTTCCGGGGTCATTGCCGGATAATATTCACTTTGACCGGCACGCCCGGCTGCTTATACACTCGCCGTTCCATGCAGGACGCCTTAGCACAGGACATCCAACCATGAACGACGGGTCGACCATGCATCAGTCCGGAGCCGGTTGCGGGGCTATCGACGAGCGACGCCGGCGGTTGCTTCTGGCGGGCATTGGCTTGACGCTCGTCGGTTGCGCGTCGCCGCCGCCGCCCAAGCCCGTCGAGCCGACCAATCTTGTCATCATCGTGCTCGCGCGCGCGGACGTCAATCCGGACATCCGCGGCCGGGCATCCCCGGTGTCCCTGCGAATGTTCGAACTCAAATCCGGCGCCGCATTTCAAACCGCCGACTTCTTCGCGCTCTACGACCGCGACCAGGCGACCCTCGGACCGGACATGCTCGGGCGTGAGGAACTGATCCTGAAACCCGGCGAAACCCAGACAATTACCCGCAAGGCCAATCCCGAGACGCGGTACTTTGGGGTCATCGCCGCGTTCCGCGACCTGGAACGCAGTGTCTGGCGGACGAGCGTCCCCGTTGCACCGCCGTCGGACGGCGGCCGCGCGTCCGGTGCCACTGCCCGCGATCAGCGCATTTCAGTCGTCTGCGAACGGACGAGCGTTCGCATCGAATAGGCAACGCGGGCAGCGCGGTATTCCCGCGCGTGATGGTAAATCAATGGAGGGAGAGCGCGTGGTCTGGCAGCGCAGGGTGGTATGGACGGAAGGAATGTTTCTCCGCCCCCAGCATTTTCAGCAGCAGGAGCGCTACCTCGAGTTCTACGCGAACGCGCGGAGCGGGCCGCTGGGAACGCACGCCTGGGGATTCGAGCATCTCGCGCTGGACCTCGACGCGCTGAAATTGGGCAAGGTCGCGCTGAAGGAGGCGCGCGGACTGTTTCCCGATGGCACGCCGTTTTCCATTCCCGCACAGGGCGAGCCGCCCGAGCCCTTGGACGTCGGCACCGAGGCCCGCGGCCAGAGGATCGTTCTCGCACTCCCGGTGCACCGCGTAGGCGTTGAGGAAGTTGCACTGGGTACGGACGAAGAAGGCCTCACGCGCGTCCGCGTCGGCGAACGCGATGTCAATGACGCCAATACGATGGGATCGCCCGCAGCGTTGGTACAGCTTGGCGACCTGCGGCTGAAGCTTCTGACAGAGGCCGAGGTCACCGATGGTTGGATGGTGCTCGGCGTCGCACGCATCGCCGAACGCCGGCCGGACAATGCCATCGTGCTCGATGGTGCGCACATGGCGCCCACGCTGGCCTTGCACGCCTGCCCGCCGCTCGAAGCGTTCGTCCGCGAAATGGAGGGCCTGTTGCACCATCGGGGAGAGGCGCTTGCCGCGCGGATGTCGCAGCCCGGTCGCGGCGGAATTTCGGAAGTCGGGGATTTCCTGCTCCTGGAACTGGTCAACCGCTGGGAACCGCGCGTCCGTCACGTATTGCAGCAGGGATTGATCCATGGCGAGCGCCTGTACGCCCTCCTGCTGGAGCTTGCCGGCGACCTGTCGACGTTTACCCGCGACAACCGGCGGCCGATCGAATACCCGGTGTACGACCATGACGATCCGCAGGCATGCTTCGAGCCGCTCATGGCGGATTTGCGTCGCTCGCTATCGATGGTCCTCGAACAGAACGCCATCCCTATCGAGTTGATGGAGCGCGCGTATGGCGTGCGGGTTGCCGTGATGCCGCCCGCCGACATCATGCGCTCCGCGTCCTTTGTTCTGGCCGTAGCGGCTGACGTACCGGCCGACGTGGTGCGCACGCGCTTCCCGACACAGGTGAAGATCGGACCCGTCGAAAAAATCCGAGACCTCGTCAACCTGCACCTGCCGGGCGTGGGATTGCGAGCGTTGCCCGTTGCGCCGCGGCAGATCCCCTACAGCGCCGGGTTCAATTACTTTGAACTCGACACGTCCGCCGAGCTTTGGCGCCAACTGGAACAATCAGGCGGTCTCGCAATGCACATCGCGGGTGAGTTTCCGGGCATCAAGCTCGAATTCTGGGCGATCCGCGGTTGACCTGCGCGCGAACCGAGCACCGAATTGGAACCGAATAACCCCTTTGATCCGGCAAATTTCGGTACGCCGCCCCCTCCGACCCCGCCCGTCAACGCGAGCGGCGGCGTGGCGCAATCGCAAGGCGCGACGCCCGTCGACCTACCCGAGATCGTCAGCGGGACCAATCCGCTCGTTGCGGCTGCGAATCCGCTCCTCAACCTGATCCCGCAGCTCCGAGCCACGGTCCAACACCCAGACCCCGCCAAGATCCGCGATTTCCTGGTCGACCAGATCCAGGCATTTGAACTTCGTGCCCGGGCGGCGGGCATTCCTTCGGAGCAGGTCATCGGCGCGCGCTATTGTCTATGCACGGCGCTCGATGAAACGGCCGCGCAGACACCCTGGGGCGGCTCTGGCGTCTGGTCCCGGCACAGCCTCCTCGTCACTTTCCACAACGAGACCTGGGGCGGCGAGAAATTTTTCCAGCTGCTGGCTAAGCTGGCGCAGAACCCGCAACAACATGGCCAGTTGCTGGAGTTGATGTACTACTGCCTGGCCCTGGGATTGGAAGGTCGATTTCGCATCGTCGACAATGGGCGCACGCAACTCGAGACGCTGAAACAGCGGCTGGCACTCATCATCCGTCAGCAGCGCGGCGAATACGAACGGCCGCTTTCGCTGCATTGGGCTGGCGTGACGACCGTGGCCAAGCGCGGTTGGGAAAACATGCCTCTCTGGGTAGCCGCCTCGCTGAGCGCACTGATCGCATTCGGTTTGTATTTCTGGTTCGCGTTTTCGCTGAACGGTACCTCCGACAACATTCGCACGGCCATCGCAGGCATCCGCGCGCCGGAACTCGTCCGCCCGAATCCTCCCGCGCCCGCGGCCTTGCCCCGCTTCGCCAAGTTCCTGGAGCCTGAGATCAAGGCCGGATTGGTCACGGTTAACGACCTGGCCGACCGCAGCGTCGTCATCCTGCGCGGCGACGGCCTCTTCGATCCGGGGCAAACGGTAGTCAAGCCGCAATATGTGAACGTGATGGGCCGCATCGCTGAAGCCCTGAACGAGGTTCCCGGGCAGGTGCTCGTGACCGGGTACACGGACAACCAGCCCATACGAACGGTGCGTTTCCCGTCCAATTGGCATCTCTCGCAAGAGCGCGCGGACGTCGTCAAAGGGATGCTCGACACGCGCATCACGGGTAAATATGCAGCGCCCAATCGCGTGCGCGCCGAGGGGCGCGCGGAAAGCGAGCCCGTCGCGGCCAATGACACGCCGGAAAATCGCGCGCGCAATCGCCGCGTCGAAGTCACGTTGCTCGTTGCGCCCACTGAGACCGCCCGGCAGATGCCCGCATCCGAGGCCATTCCCGCTGCCGCCGCACCGGCGGCACCGGCCAGGAAATAGAGACCGCCGATGACGCAACTCTTTTCCTGGCTCTTCAATCGCACGGTGCTGATCCTGCTCGGGCTCGTCATCGTTGCCTGTCTTATCTATTACGGTGGGCCGCTGATCGGATTCACGGTCGGCAACGCCAAGTGGGTGCCGCTGGAAAGTCTCACGGCACGCTTGGTCCTGATCGCGCTGATCTTTGCCATTTGGATCGGCGCGCGCTTGTTCGACTGGTGGCGGGAGCGCAGCCGGAATGCGGCGCTAATCAAGGAACTCTCCAAGGACGACCACCCACCGGCGCCGGGCGAAACCCCGCTAGGCGCCGAGGAAGTGGCCGAATTGCGACGCCGCTTCGAATCCGCGCTGTCCACCCTCAAGGCCAGCCGCGTCGCCAGTGGCAAAGGCGGTTTCTTCGCGCGCTTTTCGCGGCAGTACGTTTACCAGATGCCTTGGTACATGTTCATCGGCGCGCCAGGTTCCGGCAAGACGACGGCGCTGGTCAACTCGGGTCTTGAGTTTCCACTCGCCGACAAGTTCGGCAAGACGGCCATTCGCGGCGTGGGTGGCACCCGCAATTGCGACTGGTGGTTCACCAACGAGGCCGTGCTGCTCGATACCGCGGGCCGGTACACGACACAGGAAAGCAACCAGGCGGTCGACAAGGTGGAATGGGAGGGCTTCCTCAAGCTCCTGCGCCGATTCCGGCCACGCGCGCCCATAAATGGAGTGATCCTCACCGCCAGCGTCGCGGACCTGCTCGGCAACACCGAAGAAGAGCGAGAGCACCACGCCGCGGCCATTCGCCGACGCCTGGCTGAGCTCTATCACGAACTGGGTGTGCGCTTCCCCGTGTACCTGGTCGTCACCAAGGCGGACCTCCTCGGTGGCTTCAACGAATATTTCGACCGCCTGACCAACGAGGAACGCGCCCAGGTGTGGGGATTCACGCTTCCATTGGGTCTGGATGGCGCGGCGCCGACCAATCTCACCGAGAGCTACAAAGCCGAACACGCACTGCTCCAGAAGCGCATCGAGGAGGCGCTGCCCGATCTCCTGCAGGCCGAGCCAGACGTGCAGCGCCGGGCGCTGATCTATGCGTTCACGCAACAGTTCGCCGGATTGCGCGATGTTCTCGGCCGGTTCCTGGTCACACTCTTCTCCGAGTCCAAGTTCGCGGAGATGCCCCTGCTTCGCGGCGTCTACTTCACCAGCGGCACCCAGGAAGGTACGCCTTTCGATCGCGTCCTCGGTTCGATCCAACGCCGTTTCGGTGTCGAGGCCCGCGTGCAGTCGGCGACGGCCGCCACCGGAACGGGCAAGAGTTACTTCCTGCGCGGGCTGCTGCAGAACCTCATTTTCGCGGAAGCACACCTCGTATCGCGCAACCCGGCACGCGACCGTCGCATGCGCATCATCCAGGCGATCGGCATCGCGCTGTGCGCCATCGCGCTGGTCGGCGCCTCGCTGGCGTGGTTCGTGAGTTACTCCAACAACTTGAGCTATCTCGCGGAAGTCGCCCCCAAGGTCGACGTCCTGGCCAAGGACGTACAAGCGACACCCAACACGGCCGACGCGGATCCTGCGGCGCTCCTGCCCATCCTGAACGAGGCGCGTGATCTTGCATTGAGCGAACGCTTCAATATCGCCCGGCCACCCACGTCGTACCGCTTCGGGCTCTATCAAGGTGCCAAGGTCTCCTCGGCGGCGGATACGGCCTACGACCGGCTGATCGAGAAGTTGCTCCTGCCTCGCGTCGTCCAGCGACTGGAAAAGCTCCTTCGGGACGCGCCGCCCTCCAATCTCGAGGCAATTTACGGTCGCCTCAAGGCGTACCTCATGCTGTTCGAACCGGATCACTACCAGTCCGCGTACCTGCTCGAAATCGTCAATGCCGACTGGCAGGGCAGCGCCGGCGCATCGATGACCAATGAACAACGCAATGACCTCGTTGCCCATTTCCGGCGTTTGCTCGATGGTCGCGTGCGCCAGTCTCCGATCGCGCGCGACGACGCGCTAGTGGCGCAGGCACGCGCCCAGCTTGGCAGATACACGCCAGCCAAGCGCATCTACGGACAACTGAAGGGAATCGTCTCCGAAAGGCTGGGACCGAACCATGACTTCACGCTGGTCAACGCCGTCGGGCCCGACGCCAAGCTGGTATTCGCGCGCACATCGCGCAAGCCACTCGACCAGGGCATTCCCGCGGTCTATACGCGCAGCGGCTATCGCGCACTGCAGGAACTTCTGATCAATCGCAAGCGGCTGGCCGAACTCGACGAGACGTGGGTCATCGGCCAGACAGACCGCTCTGTGGCGGGCGTGGCTGCGGACCTGCTGGGAGACAGGCTCGCGACTGAAATCCGCGTGGCCTACCTAACCGATTACCGCACCACCTGGGACATTTACCTCGATGACCTGCGGCTGCAGCAGAACGCCAGCATGACTGATTCCATCCAGCTCTTGCGCATCCTCTCCCAGCCCGACTCGCCCATGACGAAATTCATCAAGGCGGTTTCGGATGAGACGACTCTTTCCGAAACCGGCAAGCAGGCGGTTGGCTTGGCCGACAAGGCCGCAACCGTGGTCAAGCAAAGCGCCAACAGCGCGATATCGCGGATCGTCAGTAGTTCCGCTGCACAGATTCCCGATACCAACGATATGAACAAGTCGGGTAACATCGAAAAGCAGTACGTCGATTCCTATTTCGACGCCTGGCGCCGTCTCGCAGCGTCGCCAGCGTCCGGCGGCACGGACCCTATCAAGCCGCTGCTCACTGAGGTCTACACCGGAATGGTCGCCGCCGAATCGGCGCAACGCAGCGGCAATCTTCCTCCCCCCAACGACACGGCGAACAAGCTTCGCGGCGAAGCCGCACGTCTTCCGGTGCCGCTGCGCGGCATGTTGGAGGGCCTGGCGACGAGCAGTTCAGCACAGGTTGCGGGTGTGACGCGCAGCAACATCGGCGCGCAGCTCGACGCCGATCTTGGCTCATTCTGCCGCAAGGCGATTGGTGGCCGCTATCCGTTCAATCGCAGCGCAACCCAGGACGTCAATCCCGACGACTTTGCGAAGCTTTTTGCGCCCGGCGGGCAGATGGACGATTTTTTCCAGAAGAACCTTGCGTCGCTGGTGGACGTCTCGACCAAGCCCTGGTCCTTCAAGAAGGGAATCGACGGCGCGCCCACCGGATCGTCCGCCTCGCTGGTCTCCTTCGAGCGCGCGGCGGTGATTCGCGATGCCTTCTTTCGCGCGGGAGGTCGCACGCCGACGTTCCACATCGAGATGAAGCCCGTCGAAATGGATGCGTCCATCACGCAGTTCACGCTCGACGTCGATGGCCAGATCGTGCGCTATGCCTACGGGCCGCAAGTACCGACGAATATCACGTGGCCCGGACCCCGCCTCAGCAACCAGGTCCGGCTGCAGTTGCTGCCGCAATTGCCTGGGAGCTCGGGCACGCTCTATGAGGGTCCCTGGGCCCTGCATCGCCTCTTCGATCGTGCGCAAATCCGACCCGGGTCATCCCCTGAGCGCTTCATCGCTGAATTCAATGTGGACGGACGTCGAGCTACATTCGAAATCAACGCCGGCAGCGTGCTCAATCCGCTGCGGCTGCCCGAGCTCGCAGGTTTCAGCTGTCCCGGAAAACTATGACCAAGGAACTCGAGATCGGCTGGTTCGGCAAATTGCCATCGTCGGGCGACTTTGGCTTCCGGCGTCTCCCGCGCGCGCTATTGGATGACCTGGACGACTGGCTGCGCCTCGGCCTGACGGAGCTGCGAGGCTCGATGCCCCACGACTGGAAGGAGGTATTCACCTCGGCGCCCACGTGGAATTGCGCCATTCCCGCATGCGTGGCCGGAGGAAATACGTTGATCGGCGTGTTGGCTCCCAGCCATGACCGGGTCGGGCGCGAATTTCCGTTGTGCGCCGGGGTCGTCTTGCCGGGCAGCACGGCGGCCATCCAGCTTCTCGCCGAAGCCCACGGGTGGCTCGACACTCTGGGTCGCATCGTGATTGAGGCGCGCGATCATTCGCTCCCGCTGGAGGACTTCGATACCTCGGTGCGGGCCATCGCTTTGCCACGGCCACGCGCGCATGCAATCTCGAGCGGAGGCGGCGAAGACATCCTGGGTGTCCTCGGCGCGGGGCCGGTTGACGTGCCGACGGTTCCCATGCCGCTGGCGCACGCCCTGCCCTGGCCGGAATTGCCCATGATGTTCGATGCCGGGAATCCCACGTGCTTCTGGTGGACACATCCGGGCCCCGGCACGCCCCTGCGTGGATTCACGTCGGACATTGGACTGACCCCGTCGCTGTTCGTGACCCTGATGCGGCCCCTGGTGCCGCGCAAAAGGATTGCCTCGTGACGACCGGTCCGGGAAATTTGCTCGGCGATCGCGACGAGAAGCCCAATGCGCTGCCTCCTGGCACGCGCTTGGGCGACTTCGAGATCACCGGTACGATCGGCGAAGGCGGCTTCGGCATCGTCTACGCCGCGTTCGACCACTCGTTGCAGCGCAGGGTCGCGGTCAAGGAATACATGCCGAACGCGCTGGCCAACCGCAGGGGGGACGCAAGTGTCGCCGTGCGCTCGGATCGGCACGACCAAACATTCAAGGCGGGCCTGCGCAGCTTCATCAATGAGGCACGCATGCTGGCGCAGTTCGACCATCCTGCGCTGATAAAGGTCTACGCGTTCTGGGAGCAGCATGGCACCGCCTACATGGCGATGCAGATCTACGAAGGCAAGACGCTGCGGGAAGTGCTGCGCGAATCGCCGCGAGCCGAGGAGGCGTGGCTGAAAAAACTGTTGCCGCCACTGCTCGATGTGCTGGAAACGTTGCATTCGGCGCAGTGCTACCACCGCGACATTGCGCCGGACAACATCCTGATCCTGAAGAATGGCAATCCCGTGCTTCTCGATTTCGGCGCGGCGCGCCGGATCATCGGGGACATGACGCAAGCGGTGACCGTCATCCTCAAGCCCGGCTACGCGCCGATCGAGCAATATGCGGACGACGCGACGATGCAACAGGGTCCGTGGACCGACGTGTATGCATTGGCCGGCGTGCTCCACCTGGCGATTACAGGCAAGGCGCCGCCCGCGTCGGTCGCGCGCATGATCAACGATCCGTTGCTGCCCCTGCGCGAACGTGTGCAGGGCTATTCGGAGGAATTCCTCTCAGCCATCGATCGCGGCTTGATCGTGCGCCCCGAGCAGCGCCCGCAGAGCATTGCGGAGTTCCGGCAATTGCTCGGGGTCAGCTCGCTCGCCCCCGGCGCGGGCTCCTGGACGCAACATTCAACGCCGTCGGGCGCGACCACGATTTCCATGTCCGGGCCGAAGACGACCTTCGAAACGCAACAAACCATCATGACCTCGCCGCCAACCGGATATTCGCCAACGCGTTCCGCCCCGGGACCGGTTACCGGCGGTACTCGCGCCCTGTCATCGACGCCTGGCGTCTCTTCGGGTGGCGGTTCCGGCATTCCGCCGCGGCCCACATCGGATCTGTCAGCTGCTTCCGGTCATCCTTCGTCGATACTTCCTGTGCCTCCGGGAACGATCAAGCCGAAAATTTCCGCTGCGGCGATGGCTGCGGTGGTGGCGGTCTCCGCGATCGGCATTGCCGTCGTCATAGGAATCTACTTCGCGGTCTCCTCTCCCTCCAAGCCGGCGATGACGGTCACCACAAGCAAGTCTGCACCGGAAGCGCCGATCGTTGCCCCACCCGTGACCCCACCTGCGGCAGCACCCGCGCAGGTACCCGTACCCGTGCCGCCGCCAGCACCTGCGCCCGCAGTTATCGAACCCGCACCGGACCCAGACGATGTCGCGTGGGAAAGCGCTCGGGTTGCTGGAACCAAGGCGGCCATCGACGACTACCTGAACCGCTTTCCGGCGGGCAAGAACGTGGCCTCCGCCAAGACCGAGCAAGCGCGTATCGTGGCGGCCACCGCGCCGACGACCGTCAGGGTCAATCTCGCCATCAAACCCTGGGGCAACGTGTTGGTGAATGGTGTACCCCAGGGCGCCAGCCCGCCGCTCAAGAAACTGGAACTCAAGGACGGGAAGTACAAGATCGACATCACCAACGGCACGCAGTCGTATACCCAACAAATCGAGGTCAAGCTAGGGCAAAAGGCAATCTCCATTGCACATCAGTTCAACAACTAAATCCGGCGCTGCGCGTCGCCGGTCCGGAATACTCGCCCGTCGGCAGTGGCATCATCTGTGCACATGGGCGTGCCTGATCGTGCTGACCGGATTCGCCTACGCGGCGGAGCCCACGAAAAGTGCCGCGCCGCCGGTGGCCGAGCCCGTACGACCCATGAGCTGCATCCGCCCGACAGCTTCCGCGGAGTCGCTGGTCAATGCACCTGCATCGCGCCGCCTTGCCGAGGCCATCGCGCTATACGACCAGGGAAAGCTCGCCGCGTCCTACGAGAACCTGCGCGGAGCGCTGCTTGCCGGGTTGCCGGACCCTGCCGAAAAGGCGATTGCCTACAAGTACCTTGCATTTTTCTATTGCCAGACAAAGAGCCGCGCGTTGTGCGAGAAAAGCTTCGAGGCGGCGCTGCTCGCGTCACCGGGATTCGATCTCGATGCGTCGGAAAAAAAGGTCACGGCCTGGGCGGACGCCTACAATGCCGTGTACCAGCGTCTCACAACCGATTGCACCGCGCCGGATGCGACGGGTCCCGACGGCAAGTCCGGCATCTTCGTCGATGCGCCGCCCAGTGGCATTCGCGCGACGTCGGCCATGGGCGACGGTCGTACTCCCGCCCCTGCGGTGCTGCGATTGGCCGTGCGGCCATGGGGCGAGGTCTATCTCAACGGCAAGAAATGGGTCACGACGCCGCCGGTGAAGGAAGTCCAGCTGGCGCCAGGGCAGCATCGCATCGAAGTGCGCAACGGAAACATGCCGTCATTCGTACAGGAATATGCATTCCAGCCGGGCGATCAGCTCCTACTGCGACATATTTTCTAGGGGGATTCACAAATGCAACGATCTAATTCCTGGATGCCGATTCTCGCGATGGCGGCACTGGCCGGTTGCGCCGGCACGGCACCGGCGCCAACACCTCCGCCGGCACCGACGCCGCCACCGGCCGTGACTGCGAAGCCCGCACCGGTACCCACTCCCCCGCCACCCAAGCCCGAGGTGCACAAGACGGCCGCGGACATCCAGCTCGAAGAAGGTACGGCGCTCTACGATGCTGGCGACTTCAACGGTGCCATCCGCCGCCTGACCACGGGCACCGAACTCTGGTCGGCTCCGGTACCGCAGCAGGTTCAAGGCCACAAATACCTGGCATTCAGCTACTGCGTGTCCAACCGAATCACGCTCTGCCAGCAGCAGTTCGAGAAGGCATTGAAGCTCGATCCGACCTTCGATCTGCAGCCTGCGGAAAAGTCCCATCCAATTTGGGGTCCGGCGTTCCTGCGCGCCAAGAATCCCAAGCCCGCACCCGCAGCGGCGAAGCATACGACGCCGAAGCCGGCAGCGCCGGCGAAGCCATCCACGCCCGCTGTACCGGCGAAACCGGCCGGATAGCAAATAAGGGAACCGCCACGGTAATCCATCAGGGCCGCGGAGAGAATCGGCGCTGGACAGGTCGCCTGACATGATGATGGCAGAGGGCGCGCAGCCGGCGGAAATCCTCGTCGCGACCCTCGACGTCACGCTCGCTGGCCGCCAGAGACGACTCAACCTGTCCGTGCCCACTGCGCCCGTGCGCGCAATAGATTTGCTGCCGTTGTTGCAGTCGTTCACCGATACGCTGGTGGCCATCGCGGTGGAGACCGCCGAGTCCACAGGTGCCCGTGTTTCGTGTCGCAAAGGCTGCGGCGCGTGCTGCCGCCAGCTCGTTCCTATCGCCCAGGTTGAGGTGGAGGCCATCCGGCGCGTCGTGCAGCAATTACCCGAACCGCGGCGTTCCGTGGTGATCACACGCTTCGAAGCCGCCTGCGGGCGTCTTGGCGAGGCGGGTTTGCTGGAAGCGTTGCGCGCACCGGAAAAGCTCGCGCGTGAAAAATTGCTGCCACTCGGCGTCGCCTATTTCGCGCAGGGAATCCCCTGTCCGTTTCTCGAGGATGAATCGTGCTCGATCCACGCCGATCGTCCCCTCTCCTGCCGCGAATACCTCGTCACATCGCCAGCCGAGAATTGCGCCGAGCCGACACCCGCGACCATCCATTGTGTGAAGATGCCGGCGAAAGTCTCGAATGCGATGCCGCATATCGATCCTCCGGAAGTACGCGCGGCCGCGTCATCGTCGTGGGTTCCGTTGATCCTGGCGATGGAATGGCCGGTCGCGAAGCCCGCAGCGTCGGCATTGCATGCGGGAACGTCGCGCATGGCGAGCCTACTCTCGCAACTCTTCGGGAAGGACATCCCGCAGCCGGACACGTCCGTGGCCCTGCCCGATACGTCGCATTGACGCCGTATCCGCGATGCGCCGATCAGGCCACGAGCAGCGCCCTGTTCGCCAGGCCGGCAATTGCGTTTTCAAGCTGCTCTGCGCCATCGGGACCGGCGCAGGCATCATCCAACGCCAGCATAAGGTCGGCCCGCGTGCGCGTGCCGTCGAGTAGCGTCACGAGCCTTCGCGCAATGGCATCGCCGAGGCGGATTCCCTCATGGTACAGATTGGGCACGATCTCGCTGGTGTTGCACGTCCAGCGCGCCGGCCCAAAAACAACCGGATTCAGCGTGGCCGCCGATGCCGGCCGGATTGCGCGTAGACGCAGGTCCAGTACGCCGGCGATACACAATTCCAGGAGGCGCGTTTGCGCGCCCGCTGACTCCGCGATCGCCCTGTCCAATTGCGGGGTTCCGGCCTCGGGTATGGCAATCAATTCGCTCACCGGGACGCTTTCCGGCCATCGCGCGAGCAGGCGCTCCACGACGTAGCGCGCATAGTCATCCTGGTACCTCACTTCCTTGCCGCTCGCGATCAGGTGCCGCAGCGTATGCGCCGGCGACGCATGCATGTCGATTACGCGCTCGGGATGCAGGTTGAATTCCGGAAGCGCGCTCGCGTGGCATAGCAGCGAGCATCGGAACGGCCGGAAGCGAAGAAAGTCGAGATATTGCTCGCGTGTCAATCGGTCCATCCGACCGAGCATTTCGCGGACGTTGGGCAGGAAATCGCCCGCCGTCATGCTGAAGAGGTCGGCCTCCGCCAGAAATGCGAGCCCGCTGCAGCCCGCGTCCGCGACGAACTCCTGGAAATAAACGGGATTGTTGTTGTCGTTCAGGTCGTCGTGGGAGAGAGACCCATCCGGTCGGTGGGCAAGCTTGCGGAACTCGGCCCGCAGCGTGTCCTCATCCCGGTTGAGCGCCCCCTTCGAATCCGCCATGAGCGAAATGAGTTCACGCGCCGCGACAATTTTTGACGGAAGGTCGGGACAGTCCCGAGTATGAAGCTTGAGCATCTCCCACGCCGTCTGGCGGACGCGGCAACCGGGGAAGAGATTGTAGCTGACGTAGGCAATCCCGTTGGGTGCGAGATGTCGCGCAATCACGGGCATCACTTGTTGCCGGACTTCGAGCGGAACCCACGAATAGAGTCCATGGACGATGATGTAGTCGAAGGTGCCGGCGTCCGCAGGCAAATCGCACAGATCGAGTTGCGAGATCGTGATGTTGCGCAGGCCGAGGTCTTGAACCATCTGCAGCGCGAGCGCGACGGGACGCGCGGCATAGTCGATGCCGACAAATTCGGCGGAGGGCAGCGTTGCGGCCATGGGAACGATGTTTGCGCCATCGCCGCAACCAATCTCCAGGACGCGACACGTTCCTACGGCAGCAGGTTCAATCCCATGCAGGATCGCAAGCGTCGCCAGGCGGTCCGGATGCGTGTTGGCGTACGGTTGGCCGACATAGAGGATCGTGTCGTAGGCACTGGCAGCGAGACTGCGCGCTTCCTGGACGACAGCGGGTGTCGTGTCCGACAATGTAATCCTCCGGCAGGATCTGACGCGCGCTCCATTTCCTGCGCGTTTTTCGAGCGCTGCCTTCGCTGTTTCTGCTATCGCCGATTGGCCGCCAGAGCGGCGAGCTTCATCTCGTCGTTTGCCTGGCGCAGGAGTTCCTTGGCACGCGCCGCATGGCCGGCCATGTCGAATTCATTCGCCTGCTGTGCGGCCGCCATAGCGTCATAGGCCTGGCGCGAAAATTCCTGGGCACGCGCAATGTTGCCGCGGCGACCAGGATCGACGTTCAATCGCGGTTCCCCGCTGGACGGTGGGGGGCCGTACTGCTGCGCGCAGGCGACGGCGGCAAACATCACGGACGCGCCCAGGACACCTGTCACAACCAGGTCCTTCAACATACGCAAGTACTCCTCAAGCGATGGATGAAAATCGCGCCGGTAACCGGTCCCGATGCAATCAATCCCAGATCCTTGGATGCCTTGACCTCGACATAGCCAGACAAAGCCTTCAACGTCACGCCATTCATCGCGCCATTATCGCGGATCGTTCTCCGGTATTCGGGAATGCTATTGGACTCTTCCTCGGGCGTCAAATGAAGTTGACACACAAACAGTTGCGCGACCCGGACGACGCACCCTGACCGCCGGATGGGTGTGTTGCGGGTCTTACTCAAACCTCCCCACGACGCGCCGGATCCATTGCGCCGTGAGTTTTTCCTGCACCGCATTCTGTTTCAGGCGCAGGTCGAGGCCTTCGAAGTCGACCTGGTCGAGCGGCTGGTCCTGGTTGAAACAGGAAAAGACATAGGTCACCTTGCCGCTCACTGGATCCCGTTGCGGTTGCAGGCACTGCGCGCAGATCTCCTTCATCATGCATTGCATGGGCGAGTTGATCGACCCGATGGCGCGATGGTCGGGCTTCAAGTAGGGCGCCAACACCGTGTGCCGGGCCGCGGCCACTGCCGCCATCATTCTGTCCGACCCGATGGCGATCATGCGATCGCACGCGCTGAACGCCAATGCCGCGTGACCCAACTCACCGGCGGCATACGCGCGCATCGCCTGCACGATGTTGCCGACAAATGCGCGATCCTGCTCGCGCTGGGGCACAAATCCGGGTGCCTCATCGCAGCACCAGACCACGACGTCCGCCGCAGCCTCTATCTCGGCCAACTTGTAGCGGTCTTGCAGCTTTTTGTAACCCGCGAAATAAAGCACCTTGGATCCAGCGCTGCGAAACGCTTGCCCGATCGAGAACAGAACGGCGTTGCCGAGTCCGCCTCCGACCAGGACCACGGTTTCATCGGGCGCGATCTCGGTCGGTGCGCCCGTCGGGCCCATCAGCACGACGGGTTCGCCCGGTTGCAACTGCATGCACAGGTCGGATGAACCGCCCATTTCCAGCACGATAGTGGATACAAGTCCCTGTTCGCGGTCGACCCATGCGCCGGTCAGCGCGAGCCCTTCCATTGCCAAGCGCGTGCCATCGCGTTGCGCCGCGAGCGTTTCATAGTTCTGCAAGCGGTAGAACTGTCCTGGCCGAAACCGTTCCGCAGCTGCGGGCGCATGCACGACGACTTCGACGATCGTCGGCGTCAGCCGCTCGACTCGAACGACGGTAGCGCGAAGCGACCGGTCCAGGTGGCCGTAGAATTCCGCGTCGCTGTCCAGCGAGGCAGGCGCGACGCGCGCGAGCATGCGCGAGACGATGGGGTATCCCTGCTTGGCGCTGGCCATGGCCTTGACGACGTTTCCGGAAAACGATGGATGCAGGTCGCCGAAGAAACTCGTCGCACGGCCATCCGGGCGGATATCCGTCAGGACCGCGGGATGCGCCGGCTTGGCCAGGCCTCGAATGACTGGGGCAGGATGTCCGTCTTCATCGAGCAAACGGAAATATTTACCTTCGAGGTGGAAATGCGCCGCATCTTCGCGCGCCAGTACCGTGTTGGGCTGCGTTCCGGCGGCGATCAGAATCGTGCGTGCCGGCAACGTCGTGCGCGCAGTTTCGTGCCAAACGCCGTCGCCGTCATCGTGCTGCACGGATACCTTGAGACCGGTCGCAGCCCCTTCGGAGTCGACGTCGATGGCCAGCGGCGTCAACCCTTCCGCGAATTGAATCCCTTCCTCCAGCGCTTTCTCGATCTCTTCGTGGTTCAGCGTGTACGAAGGACTGTCGATCAGGCGCCGGCGATAGGCCACGCTCACGCCGCCCCATCCTTGAACCAGTTCGGCAATGCGCGTCGGCCGGTCTTCGCGTTCGGACGCGACGCGTTCGGCGCGAAGTGCGTGTGCATGGGCCAGGAATTCGGACGCAAGTTCACGCTCCATCGACGTCCAGGCTGCGTTTACGGCATCGGCATCGCTGTCTGCGACGAGTGCTTCATAGCGACTCAGGAACTTCTCGACCTGCACCGGATAGTAGGCAAGCGCCTCCGTCGCCGTGTCGATGGCGGTGAGGCCACCGCCCACCACGATGACGGGCAGGCGCACCTGCATGTTGGCAATTGAATCCTGTTTGGCTGCGCCGGTCAGCTGCAGCGCCATCAGGAAGTCGGAGGCCGTGCGCACGCCATTGGCGAGACCGTTGGGCAACTCGAGCACGGTCGGCTTGCCCGCGCCGGTAGCCAGTGCAATATGATCGAAGCCCACGGCAAAGGCGCCGGCTTCGTCCAGTGTGCCGCCGAAGCGCACGCCCCCGTACACCGCAAAACGCTCCCGCCGCTCGAGCAGCAACCGGATCATCTTGAGATAGTTTTTGTCCCAGCGCACAGTGATGCCGTATTCGGCAACGCCGCCAAAACCCGCCATGATGCGATCGTCGAGCGAATCGGTAAGCGTGCGCACGTCGCGTATCGGCGCAAACGGCACGCGTTCACCGGTGATCGTGATGCCGGACAGTGAAGCATTGAGCGGCTCGATCTTGAGCCCGTCGATCGCGACCACGGTGTGGCCATCGTTGACCAGGTGATGTGCGAGGGTGAACCCCGCTGGGCCCTGGCCCACGACCAGCACACGCTTGCCGGAGCGTATTGCCGGAACCGGTCGGCGCAGATTCAACGGATTCCACCGGGTGAGCAACGAGTAGATCTCGAAACCCCAGGGCAGCGCGAGGACGTCCTTCAACAACCGCGTCTCCGATTGCGGAATGTCGACGGGATCCTGCTTCTGGTAGATGCACGATTTCATGCAGTCATTGCAAATTCGGTGGCCGGTGGCGGCGACCATCGGGTTGTCGATGCAGATCATCGCCAGCGCGCCCACCGGCCAACCCTCGGCGCGCAGCTTGTGAAATTCCGAAATGCGCTCTTCCAGCGGACAGCCGGCAAGCGTCACATTGAACGGCGACTTCTTGAACGGCACTTCTCCCTCGAGCGCATTCTTGTCCGGCAGGCCCCGCGCACACGAATCCTTGCCCTGCTCGTGACACCAGATGCAGTAGTGCGCCTGATTCAGGCCGCCAACCAGGTCAGTGCCCTCGTCGGTCAGCGCGAATCCCTCGCGGCGCCGCAACGCATGATCCACGGGCTGCTTCCACGCGGAGGTACCCGCGTAAGGTACGGATTCGATGGGCACCAGCTTCAGGTAGTCGAGCTTGCGGGGCGCGCGGAACAGGACGCCACCCTTGTGCGCTGCCCTGCCGGCAAGCGTATGCAATGCCCATGCCGCGTAGCGCGCGGCCACGTCGAGCAAGTCGGAGTGGGCCGTCTCGTTCTGCAGCCATTGCATGACGGCCATGGCGAAAGGCAGTTCGCCTGCCTTGCCGGCGAGCGAAGCGCCGACGTGGGATTCGAGTTCTGCGCGCAGCGCCGGTCCATCAAATGCTGCCGCGACATCGGCCTTGTAGGCGTTGGCCGCCTTGCGCTGGACGAATTGCCGCTTCAGCGCAAAAAGCGGCGCCAGTTCGTGATGGCGCGCCTCCAACACCTGGACCTCGGGCGCGATGCCAAAGAGATTCGCGAGAAAATCCTCCAGGTGCGGCGCGATATCGATCAGCAGCGCCGATTCTTCCTTGAGTGTGAGTGCCGCGTCATTGTCACGCGCGGTGGCAAGCCGCCCGGCAAGGACCGGGTCCGCGGCGCGCAGATGGGCCACGAACAATGCGTCGATGCGATGGTTGCCCTCGATCGAATACAGGTCGGCAAACGGAAGGCCGTGGGCGAGCTCAAGCATGTGAATGCGGCGTGTAGACGCGAAAGGTTCCTGAAGAAGCGCGCTGGGTCAGCCGCGCAGTGGTGGACAACGCAATGGGTCCCACGTGAGCAAAAGCCTGCTATTTTACAGTTTCGGGCGGTGGCGCCGGCACCCTGTACAAAGAATATGCTTAGGCCGGATGGATGCCGCTGCGTCGTAGTATCTGCCGGCCACCTTTGACCAGACAGGCCAGGCAGTCAACCCGCGCGTCTCCCGGTGCGTTGATGGCACCCCAGACAACTCGTTTCGAACCGGAGAACCGCATGACCGCATTTCGCCGTGTAGCCCTCGCCATCGTCGCCACCCCGTTCATCCTCGGGGCCGCGCCGACTTTGGCGCAGTCCGTGAAACTCGGCGAGTTGAACAGCTACAAGGTGTTCCCGGCCTTTCTTGAGCCGTACAAGAAGGGCATGGATTTGGCGCTGGCCGAGGTGAATGCTGCCGGCGGCGTACTGGGACGGCCGCTCGAAATCGTGTCGCGCGATGACAACGGTACGCCGGGCGATGCGGTCCGTGTGGCCGAAGAGCTGACGTCCCGCGAGAAGGTCGCAATGCTCATCGGGACGTTTCCTTCGAATGTCGGCCTGGCAGTCGCGGACTACGCCAAGCAGCGCAAGATTCCATTCCTTGCGGCCGAACCGTTGACCGACAAGATCGTGTGGGAGGCCGGCAACAAATACACATTCCGGCTGCGCGCTTCCACATTCATGCAAACTGCCATGTTGGTGCCGGAAGCCGCCAAGCTCAATCGCAAACGCTGGGCCATCGTCTATCCCAACTACGAGTACGGGCAGTCGGCGACGGCGGCGTTCAAGAAGCAGATCAACGTCTTGCAAAGTGGCGGCCTGGAGTTCATCGAGGTTGCCGTGCCGTTGGGCAAGATCGACGCGGGCCCGGTCGTGCAGGCGCTGCTCGACGCGCAACCCGACGCGATTTTTTCCTCGCTGTTTGGCGCCGACCTGGCCAAGTTCGTGCGCGAGGGCGAGTTGCGTGGCCTGTTCAAGAATCGGCCGGTATTCAATCTATTGGGCGGTGAGCCAGAATATCTCGACCCCTTGAAGGACGAGGCGCCCGTCGGCTGGTATGTCACCGGCTACCCGTGGTATGCGATCGACACGGCGGAGCACAAACGCTTTCGTGACGCCTATCAGGCAAAGTTCAGCGACTATCCGCGCCTTGGCTCGGTAGTCGGCTACAGCACCGTGATCGCTGCAGCGGCTGCCATCAATAAAGCCGGATCGATCGACCCTGAAAAAATCGTCACTGCCATGAAGGGGATGGAATTCGGCACGCCGTTTGGCAAGGTGACCTTCCGCGCGATCGATCACCAGTCGACGATGGGGGCCTTCGTCGGCCGCACCGCGCTCAAGGATGGCAAGGGGATCATGGTCGACTGGAAATATGCGGATGGCAAGAACTACCAGCCGGATGACGCCGACGTGCGGCGCATGCGGCCGGCGGACTGAAGCAACTGCCCCGCGCACGCCCAAACCGTTAGAATCCTCGGCAGCGCCGGCGCATCCCGCCGCCGGCGCTGACTCAGCACACCCGCTTGTCACTCGCGTCCTTCTTCCTTCAGCTCCTCAACGGCTTCGCCTCGGCCTCGGCGTTGTTTCTTGTCGCCGCGGGCCTGACGCTGATCTTCGGCGTGACGCGCATTGTCAACTTCGCGCACGGCTCGCTGTTCATGCTCGGCGCGTATTGCGCGTACACGTTCGGCAACCTGATCGCTGCCGCCATCGGCAAGGGGCCGCTGTCGTTCTGGTTGGGAATCGTCGGCGCGGCGTTGATCGTGGCGCTGTTCGGCGCGCTACTCGAACGGGTATTGTTGAAGAGGCTCTACGACGCGCCCGAACTCATGCAGCTCACCGCGACGTTTGCCATCGTGCTCATCGTGCGCGACGCCGCCCTGGCGCTCTGGGGCGCCGAGGATCTGCTCGGACCGCGCGCACCCGGTCTTGCCGGCACGGTCGAAATCTTCGGCCGCGCCGTTCCCCAATACGACCTGTTCCTGATGGTTGCGGGGCCGGCCGTATTGCTCGCGCTGACCGGGCTCGTGACGCGCACGCGGTTCGGCATGCTGATCCGGGCGGCGGCCGAAAATCGCGCGCTCACCGCCGCGCTCGGCATCGACCAGGCGAAGTTATTCACGGCCGTGTTTGCGCTCGGCGCATTCCTGGCCGGGTTGGCCGGTGGACTGCAGATTCCGCGCGAGCCCGCCAACCTGGGCATGGACCTCGCGGTCATCGCCGATGCCTTCGTGGTCACCGTTGTCGGCGGATTGGGTTCGATTCCCGGCGCATTCATTGCGGCGGTCATCATCGCCGTCACCAAGACATTTTGCATCGCACTGGGCGATGTCGACGTGCTGGGCGTTACGTTTGCGTTTCCCAAGCTCACGCTGGTGGCCGAGTTCGTCGTGATGGCGCTCGTGCTGGCGGTCAAACCGCAGGGATTATTGGGGCACGCACCCGCCGTGCCGATTACCACGCCACTTCCTGAACAACGCGCGCTGGTCGAGGTTCCGGGACGGCGCGCCATCATAATCGCGGCGATCGTACTGGCAGGACTGGTTGCCCTGCCCTTCCTGCGCGACGAATACACCGCCGTGCTGGCCACCGACATAATAATCGCGGCGCTCTTCGCCGCGAGCCTCCAGTTCCTGCTCGCGACCGGCGGCATGACGTCCTTTGGGCACGCCGCCTACTTCGGGGTCGGTGCCTACGCTGCAGCGCTGGCTGTGAAGGCGGGCTGGCCCATGCTTGCCGCCATCGCCATCGCGCCGGTGGCGTCGTGGCTCGCCGCCCTTGTCTTCGGCTGGTTCTGCGTGCGGCTGGCCGGCGTGTACCTTGCCATGTTGACGCTGGCGTTTGCGCAGATCACCTGGTCCATCGCGTTCCAATGGGAAAGCGTCACGGGCGGCTCGAACGGACTCGTCGGCATCTGGCCCACGCCCTGGCTCGCCAATCGCATCAACTACTATCTGTTTGCACTCGTGGTCGTTGCCGTTGGCGCCTTTGCGATCACGCGGATCGCGCATTCGCCTTTTGGCCTGGCGTTGCGCGGCGTACGCGATTCTCCAATGCGCGCCGCGGCGCTCGGCATCGATGTCGTACGGATACGATGGCGGGCATTTGCGCTGGCCGGAACCTTTGCCGGTATCGCCGGCGGCCTGTTCGCATTCTCTAAGGGCAGCATTTCTCCGGAGTCGCTGGCAATCCCGCGTTCCGTCGATGCGATCGTGATGGTGCTGCTGGGCGGACTCAATACACTGTTCGGGCCGCTATTGGGCGCCGCCGCATTCACGTGGCTGTCGGACACGCTGCCCCGCCTCACGGAATACTGGCGCGCATTGCTCGGTGTGCTCATCCTTGTCATCGTGCTGGCGTTTCCGATGGGAATCGGTGGCGCATTCGACCGCCTGCGCCGAATACTGGTACGGAAATGAACTCGAATGTCCTCGAAGTGACCGGCCTGTCCCGGGCCTTCGATGGGGTCCAGGCCGTGGATAGTGTCGCTTTCGGTGTCGCAGCCGGCGAGCGCGTCGCCATGATCGGGCCAAATGGAGCCGGCAAGACCACATGCTTCAACCTGGTCAATGGACAACTGCGACCGGATGCCGGAACGATTCATCTCGCGGGCAGGCGCATCGACGGCCTTCCGCCGCGAGCCGTTGCCAGGCTTGGTGTCGGACGCACGTTCCAGGTCGCCGCGACATTCGCATCGATGACCGTTCGTGAAAATGTCGCGCTCGCCTTGCTCGCCCACGGGGGAACGCACGGAAACATGTTGCGCGGTGTCTCTGCTGCAATCTTCGAGCGCGCCGACGCCTTGCTTGTCCGTGTGGGCTGCATCGAACTCGCGGGTGCGCACTGTGCCACGCTCGCCTACAGTGACGCCAAGCGCGTGGAACTGGCCCTGGCCCTCGCGGGCAATCCGATTCTGCTGCTTATGGACGAACCGACGGCCGGAATGGCGCAGAACGCGCGGGCGATGCTCATGCAGCTTGCTTCGGACCTGGCTCAGCGCGACAACATTGCGGTGCTCTTCACCGAACATGACATGGACGTGGTGTTCGGATTCGCTGACCGGGTCATCGTGCTCGACCGCGGCCGCATCATCGCTGAAGGCTCGCCCGACGCCATTCGCGCGGATCCACGCGTGCAGGCGGTCTACCTGGGCACCGGAACTTAGCGGGTGAGTCGCGCAAGCCCCGCGGTCAAGTCGGCGATCAGGTCTTCTGGCTCCTCGAGCCCGACGTAGAAACGCAATCCCGGCCCGCCCGCGTCCCATCGCGACACGGTGCGGGTGCGTTCCGGATAGATGGGAATGACCAGGCTCTCGAAGCCGCCCCAGCTCCAGCCCATGCCAAACAGATGCAGGCCATCGAGCATGGCGTCGATGCGTTCCTTGCCTACGGGATGAAGTACAACGCCGAACAGCGACGTCGCACCCGTGAAATCGCGCTTCCAGATTTCGTGTCCCCGCGATCCGGGCAGTGCAGGATGGATGACCTCTTTAACTTCCGGCCGCGTGCGCAGCCATTCCGCGATCCTTATTCCACTGGCCTGATGGCGTGCGAGGCGAATGGCCAGGGTACGCAAGCCGCGCAGGCCGAGGAAGCAATCGTCGCTGGAAGCGGTGACGCCCATGTCGGTCCAGAGCCTGTGCAGCGCCGGAAAGGTGGCCGCGCTCCCGACGATCAAGCCAAGCAGCACGTCGGAGTGTCCGCCGATAAACTTGGTTGCCGCGTGCACCGACACGTCGACGCCGCGATCGAACGCTCGGAAATACAGAGGCGTCGCCCACGAATTGTCCATGATCACCAGCGCGTTTCGCGCGTGCGCGACCTCTGCGATGGCCGGAACGTCCTGCACGTCGAACGTCAGCGACCCCGGTGATTCGACGAATACGATGCGCGTGTTGGGCCGAAATTCCCGCGCGATGTCCGCACCCAGCAGCGGGTCGTAGTAGCTCACTTCAACACCCAAGCGCTTCAGATGCAATTCGCAGAAACGTCGGGTCGGTCCATAGACGGAATCCGTGACGAGGACGTGATCCCCAGGATGCGCCAGGGCAAGCAGCGGCAAGGTGGTTGCCGTCAATCCGGAGGGCACGGCAAGCGCCGCGTGCCCGCCTTCGAGGGTGGCGATGGCAGCTTGCAGGTCGGTGACCGTCGGCAGGCCGTGCAAGCCGTAGCCGATGCCGTCGTAGTCGCCGCGCGCCGAAGCCTCCAGGTCCGCCACGGTCGGGAAGAGCATCGTGGTAGCGCGGAACACCGGTGTGTTGACAGCGCCGAGGAATTTGCGCGGCGCGCGGCCAAGGTGGCCCACCAGCGTGGCGTTGCTTCGCGTCTTGTCACTCATGAACGTCCCGGTACATCCTTGGTTTTCTCCTGGCGCAAGGCCAATGCGTCACAAATGCGCTGTATTTGGGTCGGGACTGGCTCGCGAATGTCGATGACGACGGCATCCAGCGGCGTTTCCAAGGTAGCGAACTGCGATGACAGCAAGGAGGCCGGCATGTAGCGATGCGCTCGCCGCGCAAGCCGCGCGCCGATGGTCGCCGCATCGCCGTTCAAGTGGACCAGCCGGACATCACCGGCACTTTGCAACCGGCTGCGGTAGTCGGCCTTCAAGGCCGAACATGCAAAAACAGCGGCCCCGTCACTCGCGAGAATGTTGCGCATTTCCATCGCGATGCTGTCCAGCCACGGCCACCGGTCGTCATCGGTGAGCGGCGTGCCGGCGGCCATCTTCGCCACATTCGCGGCGGGATGGAAATCGTCACCATCGAAGAATCGCCAGCCCAGTGCCGCGGCCAGCGCCTCTCCGGTCGTGGTCTTGCCCGAGCCGCTGACGCCCATCAATAGAACAATCATGCCGCGATGCTACCGAAACGCGTCACCGGACGCCATCGCCGCAACGCTAGACCCTGCGGGGTCCGCGGGAAGGGGCTGCTAGAATTGTCGCCAGCCAATCGCAGTAGCCGCGGCACAAGACAACAACAGGAGCACCCAATGCCCACGCCGGTCACCCCCGCTAAAGTCATCGAAGCGGTTCGCAAGTCTCCTGGCACCCGCGTCAAGGTCGCCTGCGCGGACATCGATGGCATCCTGCGTGGCAAATACATGCACAAGGACAAGTTCGTGTCCTCGGTCGAAGGCGGATTCGGCTTCTGCGACGTGGTGTTCGGCTGGGATTCGCAGGACGTCTGCTATGACAACACCAAGCTCGTCGGCTGGCACAAGGGCTATCCCGATGTCCTCGCGCGGCTCGATCTCGGTACCTTCCGGCAAGTCCCCTGGGACGACAATGTCCCATTCTTCCTGGGCGAATTCGTGTGGCAGAAGGACGGCAAGGAAGCGCCGTTTCCGTTGTGTCCGCGCCAGGTATTGAAGCGCGTGCTGCGCCGAGCGGAAAAATTGGGCTTCACGCCGATGTGCGGCATGGAATTCGAGTGGTTCAATTTTTCGGAGACGCCACAATCCTGGGCCGAGAAAAAAGGAGTGGGACCCGACCCGATTACTTCGGGCATGTTCGGCTACTCGCTGTTGCGCGCCAATGCTGCGCAGCCGTTTTTCGAGGCGCTGTTTACGGAAATGGGCGCATTCGGCGTGCCGATCGAGGGCCTGCACACCGAAACCGGGCCCGGTGTGTACGAAGCGGCCATCCTGTTTTCGGAAGCACTGGAGCAGGCAGACCGTGCCGTCCTGTTCAAGACCGGTGCGAAGGAAATCGCCTCGCACTTCGACATCATGCCGAGCTTCATGGCCAAATGGAGCCAGCAATTTCCAGGTTGCTCCGGACACATTCACCAGTCGCTCTCCGACGGCAAGACCAACCGCTTTTACGATCCCAAGGGGAAGCATGGGATGAGCAAGCTGTTCGAAAGCTACCTGGCGGGCCAGGTGGCCGCGCTGATGGAGTTCGCGCCGATGTTCTGGCCGACGATCAACAGCTATAAGCGCCTCGTCGATGGCTTCTGGGCGCCAGTCAAGCCTACCTGGGGTGTGGATAACCGAACGGCCAGCTTTCGCGTGATTCCCGGGTCGCCCAAGTCGACGCGACTGGAAACCCGGTGCCCGGGCGCCGACGTGAATCCCTATCTGGCCATGGCGGCAGTGATCGCCGCCGGCCTGCATGGCGTGGAGAAAGGATTGAAACTCACCGCGAAGCCAATCACGGGGACCAACCAGGGCAGCGAAAATATCTCACGCGCACCGCGCACGCTGATCGAGACCACGCGCATCTTCGAAAAATCCGACATTGCGCGCGACTGGTTCGGCGACGACTTCGTCGACCACTTTGCCGCAACCCGTCATTGGGAGTGGCGGCAATGGCTGGACGGGGTGACCGACTGGGAACTGAAGCGCTATTTCGAAATCATCTAGATTGAAAGTCAATGCCAATGGTTTCCCGCTCATTCTGGTAACTGCGCGGAAATGACGCAAAATATGTCGGTGAGGATGCTGACGACGGCAGACGCCGCAGCTTATCGCGCGCTGCGACTGCGGGCGCTCAAGGAACATCCAGAGGCCTTCACATCGAGCTACGAGGAAGATCTGCTAAAGCCCTTGAGCTTCACCGAGCAGCGAATCGCCTTGGAAAGCGGAAACCGGTTTTGGGGTGGCTATGTCGAAGGCGAACTGCGCGGCATCATCGGCTTGATTGGCGAAACGCGTGGAAAGAATCGGCACTCGGGTGACATTGTATCCATGTTCGTCGTCCCCGAATTCGGGCGGCGCGGATTGGCGCGGGCGTTGCTGGACGCGCTCATCGACTACGCGCGAACGCAAGCGCGCCTCGAGCAGCTGGTCCTGACGGTTACCCGTACCAACACGGCCGCGCGCGACCTCTACTTGCGTACCGGATTCGCCACTTTTGGCGTCGAACCGCGCGCGATCAAGGTAGGCAGCGAGTACTTCGACAAAGAGCACATGATTTTTTTCCTGCGAGACTTAGATGAGCATTGAACGCTTCAGCTTCCCCACCACCATCCATTTCGGCGCCGGTGCGCGCAAACTTGTTGCCGACCACTTGAAAGGCCACGGCATCAAGCGACCGCTGCTGGTCACGGACCGCGGCGTCGCGGCCCTGCCGCTGCTGGGCAAGCTGGTCGCGGACCTGCCCGGCCTCGACGTCGCCGTTTTCTCCGACATCTTCGGCAATCCGGTACGCAGCCAGGTCATGGCGGGTGCCGCGGCCTACAAGGCGCACAAGGCGGATGCGGTCATCGGCGTGGGCGGCGGCGCGGCGCTCGACGTGGCCAAGGCGGTGGCGCTGATGGCTCGGCACGAAGGCGACATCCTCGAATACGCCTGGGACCATCCGCAGGTGCGCCCCATGACGCAACCGATCCCGTGGTTCGTGGCGCTGCCGACCACCGCGGGAACCGGCTCGGAGGTTGGGCGCTCGGCTGTGGTCTCCGATGATGTGACGCACATCAAGAAGATCATCTTTTCGCCCCTGTTGCTGGCCAAGGCGGTCTTTGCCGATCCTGAATTGACTCTGGACCTCCCCGCCGCCATCACAGCGGCAACGGGCATGGACGCACTGACTCACAACGTCGAGTCCTATCTTTCCCCGGCCTACCATCCGCTGTGCGACGGCATTGCGCTGGAAGGCGTGCGTATCGCCGCACGGGCGCTGCCGCGCGCGGTAAAAAATGGCCACGACCTCGACGCCCGCTCCGACATGCTGATGAGCTCGATGATGGGCGCCATCGCGTTCCAGAAGGACTTGGGCGCCGTGCATTCGTGCGCGCATGCCCTGTCGACGGTGGCGGACCTGCATCACGGCC
>JBDTPJ010000020.1:0-40207 GCA_039932755.1 Betaproteobacteria bacterium | reverse complement strand
AGCCGTACCCTTTGCTCCGGCGTTTTCCGGCGGCGGACGTGAAACCGGCGGCGCCGCTTGCGGTTGCGCCACCACCTTCACCATGGGAGCCGGTGCGGCAGCGGCGGCTGCAGGCTGCAATTGCTTGCGTGCGGCGGCGTCCAGCGGCTTTCCCGGCGTAGCCGCCAATTGCTGCTGTTGCGCGGCAAAACCGGCATTTGGCGCGGGAGGCGCAGTGCGGGCAACTGCGATTCGTTCGAACGCGTTGGCCGGCGGTTTTTCGCCAGGTCCCGCGGCACCGCGCACGCTTCGCGCGGTGGGAACCACGGGTGCGGTGAGTGCAATCGGCGCACTGGCAAGCATCGCCGGGGTAACCCGGACCGCAGCCTTTGCAACCTCCTGCGATTGCACGAAGACCGCCGTGGGTACGGCAACGACGGCGCCAACGACTTGCCGGTTGGCATAGACGACATTGTTGACGTTGACGTTGTTGTAGTAGTTGTTGATGACGGTCGTGTTGACGATCGTATTGCTGCGGTTGACGTTCTCGAAGTAGCCGCGACTCACGGCGTAGGACGGCCGATAGACTTCGCGCGGTCCCAGCGGAAACCATGCGACGCCGCCGACATTGCCACTCGAAATCGCCAATTGAAAGTTGTTGCCGCCCACGAAGGCGACCAGTGCGGGAGCGTAGTAGGCACGCGTGCTCACGGGACCTGGCACCCAGCCCCAGGTTCCTTGCATGTTGGCCCAGCGGCCGTAATGGGAAACAGCGAAGCCCCAAGGCGCGTCATCCACCCACGTCCAGCCCCACGGGTCAACCCAGGCCCAATGTCCATCGCGATAGGGCGCCCATCCAGCTGCCACTTGCGTGGGGATCCAGACGTTGCCGTAGCTTGCATCGACGCGCCACGTGCCGTTCGCGTCGAGGTCCTGGTAGCCGACCACGTCCCGCGATACATAGCGCGCGGAACGTGAGTTGTCGAAGCGGCGATCGCGCTCGCTCGACCAGCGATCGAACTCATCGAAACGCGGGACATCGACATACTGGTAGTCGCGCAGATCGGTCCCGGTGAACCGGTAAGACTGCCGCGAATCGATGGCGTACGCTGCGCCGTCACCATAGACCTCGCCCTGCCCATTGCGGACGACGATCGTGGTCGCGCTGCCGTCGGATTCGACGAAAATCCGGTAGGCGCCGGGCTGGCGCAACGTGAAGGCGAGATTCGGCGTGTCGACCTCGAACACCTGATTGGCATCCAGGCGCCGGACACGAACGTTCAGCGTGCCTTGCGACAGCTGCAACTGCGCTATGCGGTCATCCAGGTTGAGAACGGTGAGGCCGGTACCGTCATTCATCCGGATCGTCGTTCCGCCTACCTCGATTTCCGCCCGCGCGTTCGCCTCCGCCCAAAGTCGGTCGCCGCGGGTCAGCGGCCGATTGATCGTGGCGTGCACCCAATCGTTTTCGCCCGCAGGAGAGAAGCTGACCGCACCAGAAACGTCGCCCAGACGCGCGACGCGCGACGGCGGATCCGCGTACGCCAGAGAGCCCGATATCATCAATGCGACACCCGCAGCCAGCGAAAGCGTCCGGACGCGAAGTTCCTTCCAAATATTTTTCACTTACTGGTACTCGATTTCTTTCGGCCCGCTTCATCCGGGAACGCCACCAGCAGGTCGGCGAGTTCGTCGGCATGTTCTTCTTCGACGGCGAGAACGCCTTCCAGCATGCGGCGCGTGGTCGAGTCCTTGTCACCCAGGTATCGGATCAGGTCACGATAGCTGTCGATGGCGATACGCTCGGCGACGAGATCTTCCCGGATCATGCTGGACAGCGTGGAGCCCGCGACATATTCGGCGTGACTGCGTCGCGTCAATCCGTCCGGGGCGAAGTCAGGCTCGCCTCCCAGCTGAACGATGCGCTCGGCAATCAGGTCGGCATGACCCTGCTCCTCATTGGAGTGGTCCAGAAATTCCTGGGCGACGCTTTGGGAATGAATGCCGCGCGCCATGAAGTGGTGGCGGCGGTACCGCAGCACGCATACCAGCTCGGTCGCCAGGGCGTGATTCAGCAATGTGATGACGGTCTCCCTATCCGCGGTATAGCCCGCCGTGACGGGTCCGTCATCGAGGTGCTGCCGAGCGTGCTTGCGAAGTGTCGATACATCAGTGATTCCTGTGGCTTTGGACATGGCTCGTTTTCCAATCAAGATGCGGGTATGGCGGGGCGGCCCACTTACGACACAAAACGCGCCAAGAGGCCAGAAGGTTGACAGGAGCCACCAGCGTGGTCTGTCTGGAATCGCACGCAACGGCCTCGCAGCGGCCAGCGTTCGCCTACTTCAGATTGAAGTTGCCACCACCGAACAGTCCGATCAGGCCGATCACGATCAGGTAGATAGCGACGATGTAGTTCAGCAACCTTGGCACGATCAGGATCAATATGCCGGCGATAAGCGAAATGATCGGGGCGAGACTTAAGGTCATGTTCATGTTCACTGCGGGCTCCAGTGGATGAAAAAGATTTCTATCCGCGAAAAAACGGCCGGGGAATGGACAACCCCGGCCGCAACTCCGTTACCTGCTGCCGTCGGCAACAACGCGTGATCGGCGCTGTTGATCAGGACTTGCCAAATTGCGCCTTGGCATTGCCGACGCATGAATCCTTGGCCGCGCCGGCGAGTGCATCGCATTTCTCAATTGCAACCTTGTAGTCCGCATTGCGCTTGTCGGCGTTGGCTTCCGTCCGGACCTCGGCCTGCTTCACCGCGGATTCCTGACGTGCGTCAGTCGTGACCCGGTCAACTTTGGCGTCGGCCTTGCCCTTGACCAGTCCTGCCTTCGCTTCCTTGACACAAACGTCCTTGCCGTTGCCGGCCAGATCGTCGCACTTCTCGATGGAGACGTCGTAACCTGCCTGCGCGTGGGCAACGCGCGCGCTTTCGCGGGCCTTCGGGGTGTTGGCATAGGCGGCTTCGGCATCCGCCTTGGCGACGCTGTCCTTGCCCTTGGCTTGCGCAATACAGATGTCCTTGGCGTTCGCGCTCAGCGTCGCGCATGCGTCCTTGTCGACCTTGTACTGCGCGTCGGCGTTGTTTTTCGCCAGCGTGTAGCCTTCCTTCGACATCGCGGGAGCCGCGGTTTTCGACGCGTAAGTCTGCGCCACGGCGGTGCCGGCTGTGCTCAGGCCGGCAGCGACGAATAATGCAATCATCAGTTTGGACATGTAATTTTCCTATCGTTCAAATACGATGTCGGAAGCCTTGGCGCGGGCGCCGGAAAGGTGCCCCGGCTGCACTCATCGCGATCTCGGACCCTCGGAGTCGACGAATCGACCCATGGAGTCCGACATCGTTAGAGGTGCAACTTCCGTCGAACTTGAACGATACCTGCCATACCCGACCGGGTCTGTGCGCTGGCGCACGCAGCCCAAATGCGCGTGCCAGCGCCGTCGTTCACGCTTCCAGTTTCGCATCCATCGTGATCGAGGCCTTCAAAAGCTTCGACACGGGACATCCAGCCTTGGCTTTCGCCGCGAGCTCCTGGAATTTAGCATCGTCGGCGCCCGGAATTTTTGCAGTCACCGTCAAGTGGCTCGCGGTAATCTCAAAGCCGGCGCCCACTTTTTCCAGCGTCACGGCGGCATGGGTTTCGATGCGTTCCGGGGTCAGTCCGGCCTCGCCCAGCATCAGCGAGAACGCCATTGAAAAGCAGCCCGCATGCGCCGCACCAATCAGCTCTTCCGGATTGGTGCCCTTGCCGTTCTCGAACCGCGACTTGAATCCATACGGCGCCTCGTTCAGGACGCCGGTTTCGGTGGAAATCGTGCCCCCGCCATCCTTGATGCCGCCCTTCCAGACTGCCCACGCTTTTTTGATCATGACCACTCCACTTGAATTGGTGTTGCCGGGAAATCAGCCGAGATTGTCGGCGGCAAATCCCCAATTGATCAACTTGTCGAGCACGGCGTTCGCATAGTCCGGCCGACGATTCTGGTAGTCAAGGTAATACGCATGCTCCCATACGTCGATGGTCAGCAGCGGCTTGACGCCCTTGGTCAGCGGTGTTTCCGCATTGCCGGTCTTGACCACTTTCAATTTGCCGGCATCGAGGACCAGCCAGGCCCAGCCACTGCCGAATTGGGTCGTTGCCGCCGTTGCCAGTTCCTTCTTGCACGCATCCGCGTCGCCGAAGGACGCATCGATCAGCTGTTTCAGTTTCGCGGGAGGCTCGCCACCACCCTTGGGCTTCATGCTGTGCCAATAGAACGTGTGGTTCCAGACCTGTGCAGCGTTGTTGAAAATGCCGGCCTTGTCGGCCTTGCCCTCGGTCTGCGCAATGACCTGTTCCAGCGACAGGGTGGCGAGCTCCGTGCCGGCCAGCAGCTTGTTCAGGTTGTCGACATAGGCCTTGTGGTGCTTGCCGTAGTGGAAGCTCAGCGTATTCGCCGAAATTACCGGGTCCAGCGCGTTCTCCGCATAGGGCAGCGGGGGCAGGACATGCAGTTTTGTGGTGTCGGACATGTGCAATTCCATTCCAGTAGGTGGAGTAAGCCGATCGCAACCTCAGGGCTGCGGCGGTACAGGGAGCGTGGCGACCGGCGCGAGATTTCCGCCCTCGTTTTCCCATTCCGTGACATCGGACCGGTGTTGCGCGATCTGCGCGGAGTGATGTTGCCGGCGCCGCGATCGCGACGCAAGCAGTGCACCGATCGCCACGCCAATTGTAGCGGCGAGTAGTAGAGTCTGTCGTCTGTCCATGCTCATGGTCGTGTCATTTTCCGGAAACGTGCAGCGCGGCTTCGTGCAACGACCGAATCCAAAGGAAAGGGCGCCGGCAAATGTCTTCGCCCGCGCCCCATCTCATACGGATACTTGCGTCGCCTGGTTCGGGCTGCCGTCAGATTGCCGACGCCCGACCGGACAGATCCCTATTTACTTGAGGCGCATGTCGTCCTTGACGGACTTGACGCCACTCACGGTCCGCGCCACTGCGACGGCCTTGTTCTCGGCGTCCTTCGAGCTGACAAACCCGCTCAACTGGACTACGCCCTTGAACGTCTCGACATTGATCTCGGCCGACTTGAGCATCGGCTCGTTCAGGATCGCTGCCTTGACCTTGCCCGTGATGACGGTATCGTCAACGTATTCGCCGGTACCTTCCTGCTTAGAAGTCGAGGCGCATCCAAGCGTCACCGCCAAGGCCATCGCACCCAAGAAATAGGCAAATTTGCGTGTGTTATAGCTCATGTAGATCCCTTTGATTTGGCACGAATTTGTGCTCAAGGCGCAGCGTTACAAGCGTCCCATCAGGAACAGGACAATGATGACCACCAATATGACGCCGACGATACCGCTCGGACCATAACCCCAGCTCGACGCGTGCGGCCAGATCGGCAGCACACCTACCAGCATCAGGATCAGGACGACCAACAGGATTGTGCCGATACTCATGTTTCGCTCCTTGGTTGGCTCCCGTTCACTCACCCGATCAGCGGATTCTGGAAGCACTGGAACCGAGCGTAACGGCCACCACGGATCGCGTCTGTGCGCTAGCGAACCAAGAAATCAAACCGCTCGGCCGGGAACGTTGGCCTGTGGGCGCCCCGTGCCTGGCGCCGCGTCCCTGTGTGCGCTACCGCGCAGACACACAGGTCCGGCGCGCCTTAGCCTCTTCCGATACAGGAGGGGCCAAGCGGGTGGCATCGAAGCAAAGCGCGCAATCAGGCAATCGTCTTCTCGCATCGCTGCCGGATGACATCCGGCGCCGCATGCTCGAGGTCTGCGAATCCGTCGAGCTCGCGTTCGCGGAGTTGCTGCACAAGTCCGGGGAGCCCATCGACCACGTCTACTTTCCGACCCGAAGTTTCATCTCGCTGGTGATTTCGGTCGACGAATCTTCGTCTCTCGAAGTCGGCCTGATCGGGAACGAAGGCATGTTCGGGATACCGCTTGCGCTTGGCGTGGACGTGTCGCCGGTGAGCGCCATAGTGCAGGGTGCCGGGCCGGCGTTACGCATGGATGCCGCGACATTCCGCCGCGAACTGGCTCGCAGCGAGGTGCTGCAGAGTGGAATGAATCGCTACGCGTTGGTGCAGTTGAGCCAACTGGCGCAGTCGGCCGCGTGCACGCGCTTCCATCTGGTCGAGGCGCGGCTCGCGCGTTGGCTGTTAATGACGCAGGACCGGGCGGAATCGAGCGCCTTCAACATCACGCAGGAATTCATGGCCCTGATGCTCGGTGTGCGCCGGGTGGGCGTCACCAAAGCCGCCAGTTCGCTGCAGAAGCGCGGCCTCATTCACTACGCGCGCGGCCACATGACCGTTCTCGACCGGCGCGGGCTCAGGGCCGCCTCCTGCGGCTGCTATAAGGCCGATCTCGACTCCTACGCGCGGATCCTCGGTTAACGCAGGGAGGATTCACAGAGCAAGCGGTGGAAATGGTGGACGCCGCGTTCACGCGTGGGAGAGTACCGGTCGCCGCGACACAAGCGCGCACGCGGCGACGTGTGCTAGAGCGGCGCGCTAGGTTTATAGTCCTTGTGCGTCGTTTCGAATGCCTTGATCTGGAACTCCGCCTGATCCTTGGTCACGCCATAAACTTCCTGGATCTTGCCGGCGAGCTGGTCGCGCTTGCCGGCGATGGTGTCGAGATGGTCGTCGGTGAGCTTGCCCCATTGTTCCTTGACGTGCCCCTTGAACTGCTTCCAATTTCCTTCGATCGTGTCCCAATTCATGGCGTCTTCCTTCGCAGATGTGGCTGTTGGCGACGTTGCCAGCGGCAGCGGATGCCAGCGGTTTTTAAATCCGCGTATCCGGGACGTTCACGATAACCGTGAGGGCAGCCGCAGTCAGTGCGGTGGAACACACTGGTGACGCCAGGGTTCGGGCGGGCAGCTGTCAGCCCGCGCATCATTTCCCGCGGCGCCGCCGCGCGGTGGCGGCCGGGTCAACTAGACTGGCAGGTACTTCTGGTAGAGGAGCCACATCACGACAAGTCCAGCCGTGCATAGCATCGTCTGGAGTCCCGATTGTGCGGCCATGACCGAATGGCCACGGCGCCAAAAGTGAAAGTACCGGATGAGGGAAGAAATGCTGCCATAGCCGACCACGGCTGCGCCGGACCAGAAAAGCCAGTCAATGAGGTTGTCAGTCATGTTTCAAACCTGCGCCATGCGCTCACGATGTCATTTTGCGCACGCGTGCGCGACGAACGCGACCAAACGATCGTTGCAATCGGCTATGGACGCGGCGCAGAATTCTAGGGCCGTCGCACTATCCGCACCACCGAATGATTTGCATAGGTGATATGCGCCATGTTCAATATCCGAAGCGTCGACCTCAACCTGCTTCCGGTGTTGGAGGCAATTTATGAAGAGAAGAGCCTGTCGCGCGCGGCAACGCGACTGGCGATGACGCAATCTGCCGTCAGCCACGCGCTGACGCGCCTGCGCGCCGTGTTCCGCGACGACCTGTTCGTGCGCCATTCGCGGGGAGTCATGCCGACGCCGGCGGCCGATCAAATCTATTCAAAGTTGCGCGAAGCGCTGGGGGCGGTGCGCGAGACCGTGACGGAAAGGCGGGCCTTCCGTGCCGCCACCTCGACGCGCCAATTTTTCCTGTCAATCTCGCACCCACTGGGTCCGATGATCGTGCTGCGACTCCACGAGCGGCTCTCCATTGCGGCGCCGGGCGTCACCGTCGCCGCCAGCACGCGATCCCGTCCCATCGACCTGGGTCGGGCGCTCCGCGAAGGACGGATCGATGCCGCCGTCGATTGGCTCGATCCGGACGGCGATCACTTCAAGTCAACGGTGCTGTTCGACGATTCCCTGGTTGCGGTGGCCCGGGATGGTCACCCTGCGCTGCGCCACCCCAAGTCGACGAAGGTGTTGCGCAAGGGCAGATACGTGGCACTTCGTCCGCGCGTCGAGGGAGAACATCCCGTGTCGGGATTGAGGGAGTGGCAACGCATGAACCTCAACATTGCGCTCGAAGTGTCCGAAATCCTTGAAGTGTTCATGGTTGCCAGCCAGTCGGACCTGTTCGCGCTCATCCCGCGGAGCATGGAAAAACTTGCGCGCGCTTCACTTGGCCTGCGGCGGGTGGGTGTGTCCTCGAAGGCGGCATCCGTGCCAATCAAGCTCATCTGGCATGCGAATCTAGACGCCGATCCGGCGCACGCCTACTTGCGCACGGAGATCAAGGCCGTCGCCTCTACAATCGTGAATCGCCCCTAGGAAAGCCCGCCTGCAGCGGTGCCACCCCACCTGCGCGATGGGGATGTTACCTGCGCGCTGACGGCGCCGTCACTGCGAAATGAGGCATGCGCTAGAGCGGCTCTCCGGCCAGGAATTCGCAGAGCAGTCGATGGAAGTGATGCACGCCGCGTTCACGGGTGGGCGAATAACGGCCGCCACGGTACAAGCGCGAAACCACGCCACGGTGCACCGCCTCCACGATGGCCTCGTCTTCCCGTTCGACGCGATCGAGTCCCGCACCCGCGCCCGACGTGGCTTTGGACTCATCCCAGACGAAACTGCGAAAGGCCACACGGGTGCGATCGATGCCTTCGGGCACGACAAGGTTGACAGAGAGACCCCACGGATAGAAGTTGAGCATAAGGTTGGGGAAGATGAACCAGTAATAGGCGGCGATGCGCTGTCCCGCGTCGAGCGCGCCCTCTGGCATATCGAAGGCCGGCATACCCGCCTTGGCCTGCGCCAGCTGCAAATTCGAATAGCGAAACAGCTCGCTCGTGTAGCTGCCATAGTCGACGGCTTCGTTCAACGCCGCGTGCACGAAGGGGATGTGGAAGCCTTCCAGGTAATTCTCGACATAGAGTGACCAATGCGCGTGTACCGTGTAGTCGCGATCGCGCGCCGGATCGTGGCGAAAGGTTTCCACGGGCATCCAGGCCAAGCGCGTGGCCATGTCGCCGCAGAACTCCGCCAGGGGCGTGACCGGATCGAGTGCCGCAAAGCCGTGATTGCCCCAAGTGGCAAACGGTGCCTGTGGAAGATCGTCGGCGGGCGACGGAAATTTCCTGGCCTCCGCGAACTCCGGCATGAACGTCATGCGACCGGCAAGATCGAAACGTCGCGAATGATAGCCGCAGCGAATCTGCGTGGCCTCGCACGGCGACTTGACCAGAATATTGCCGCGATGCGTGCATACATTGGACATGCAGCGCAGTTCTCCGGTGCTATCCCGCGTAAGAAGCAACGGCTCGTCGAGCAGTCCCGGCATCAGGTCGCGCGGCGAAAGCGACTCGATCGCCGTGACATCGCCAAGCCCGCCGATCCACTGCCACGTCCGCGCAAAGATGCGATCGCGAACGCACGCGTACGTTGCTTCGTCGCGATAGAACGTGCTATCGAGCGTCGACGCAATGGTGATGTCCGGATCGACGAAATAAATCATTTTGCCAAGCACGCTGCGGAAAACATCATCTTGCCGATTGTAGCCGCATCAGATTCAAGCCCAGCACCGCGGTCGCCACGTTGGCATCGCTGGCCTGGCTGCCGCGCAGCCACGCCAACTCTCTGGTTCTGGAAGGGCTTGCGCCGTCGGCGATGCCCGAGTATTCGCCGGTGGCGTCGGCGTGCCAGACGTCGACCTGCATCCCTGCCGCCGGCAGGCAACCCGCCGTCTGGACGCTTTTAAGATCGAGGTTGAGTACCAAGGGCAGCCCCTGGACCACGCTGGGCCTGGTCGTGCCGACTGTGAGATCGGAACGATTGAGATGCCCATCGATGAAGTACGGGCCTTCCGTCATCGCCGGCGACAACACGCACGACAGTCCGGTGACGGGAGGCGCCGGTGCCGCCATCGCGTCCGCGAAGTACCGTCCGCGGTTGACCAGGGGAATGACGCCCAGCGCGCCAACAGCTGCAAGAAGCTGGCGGCGGCCAACGGGAGGTTTCCTCATGGATCAGTCTCCTCTTGGATCCGGAAAGTTGCGCATGTCGGGATCATTGTGCCGCGCGAACGCGCTTGGAGTGGGAGCGATTGTGTCATCCGCCGCGTCGGCCGCCCATTACAGCCGATGCGACCGGTTGGCCACCGCGAATCCCGGCCACGCAATCTTCTCGCTCTTCGTCAACGCGAGTACTTTGAACAACTCGCCCATTTCGGCGGGCGAGGTCAGCATCTGCACGGCGGCGGCCTCCCGCAGGTAGGGCACCGACGTCGGCTCGCCACTTTCACGCAAGCGGTCGAGCAGGCCGCAAGCCAGCAGGAATGACGCCTGCGGCGCGTAACCGGCCACTTGCAAGCCGGCACTCTCGCCCGCCAGCGCGATGGCCGTGAAGTCGACGTGCGAAGTCAGGTCCGACAAGCCGGGCCAGAGAAAAGGATCCGCGTGGGCCAGGTGACGGTAGTGGCCCATGAGTGTGCCCGCGCTACGCTGTGGGTGAAAGTACTCCGCTTGCGGAAAGCCATAATCGATGATCAGCATGGCGCCCGTTGTCATGCGCCGGCCGATATCCTCGACCAGTGACTCCGCCGCGGGATTGAGTTCACTCGCGTAGTCAACGGACGCGGGGAATCGCGCCAAGGCCATCGCGCGCAGCGAGGCATCGGCCAGCGAACGGTCTTGCCAATGCAGGTGGTCGCCCCATGCCACACCACGCTCGAACCAATCCCCTGCTCGCCGGGACAATAGATGCGGAGGAATGGCGTCGAGCACCTCATTCATCACAACGGCCCCGTCGATGGCTTCCGGAAGCGCATCGAGCCACTCGACGCGCGCGAGATGGCCCGGCGCGCGGCGGCCGATGGTCTCGCGCTGGCGCTCGCGCAAGTCGGGGCTCACCTCCAGGATCGAGTACCGCCCTGGCAAGGCATCGCGCTTGGCCAACGCATCCAGGACATCGGCGGCCAATGCGCCGCTGCCTGCGCCAAGCTCCAGTATTTCGCGGCGGTCCGTGGCGTCGATGATCGCTGCGATCTGCACGGCGAGCGCCTGCCCGAACAATGGCGTCAATTCAGGCGCGGTCACAAAGTCACCATCGGCGCCGAACTTGCGCGCACCTGCGACGTAGTAGCCCAGTGCAGGCGCATACAACACCAGGTGCATGTAGCGCTCAAATGAAATCCAGCCGCCGTTACGCTCGATCGCCGCGCGGACCGCCGCGACCACCCGGGCGCTGTGACGAAGCGCAACGGCATCGGGCTCGGGCAGCGTCGATTTCGGTTGGGATCTCAGTTGGTGTCTCGGTTTGTCATCCCCGTCGGCCTGCAAGGGTAGGTACGCGGGTCGAGGTGCACCGCACATGTTCATGCATTCAGCGTGGGTTCGATGTGCTAGATTGCCGCCAAGTCTAACGGAATCGGCGTCCTGCCCAGGAAAGCGGAGTGCTGCGTGCAAGGTAAGACCGTCCTGATCACTGGTGGCGCCAAGCGGGTCGGAGCCGCCATCTGCCGCCGCATGCATTCCGCAGGCGCGAACCTGATGTTGCACTACCGGTCGTCAGCAGGCGAGGCGCGTCTCTTGCAAGCGGAGTTGAATCACGCGCGGCCGAATTCCGTGGCGCTCATCCAGGCGGACCTCCTCGACCTGCCCAAGCTGCCGTCCGTCGTGGAGCAAACGCTTCATACCTATGGCCGACTCGACGCGCTGATCAATAACGCCTCGACGTTTTTCCCGACGGCGATGGGCGAAATCACCGAGCCCAACTGGAACGATCTCATCGGCACCAACCTGCAGGTGCCGCTGTTCCTCGCACAGGCCGCGGCACCGGCGCTGCGCAAGTCGCAGGGTGCGATCGTCAACCTCTCCGACATCCACGCCGAGCGCCCCCTCAAGAACTACGTCATCTATTCGATCGCGAAGGCTGGGCTGGCGGGGCTCACCCGTTCGCTGGCGCGCGAATTGGCGCCGGAGGTGCGGGTCAATGCGGTGGCGCCCGGCCCGATCCTGTGGCCCGACGACGAGTCTTTCGACGAGCTGTCACGGCAGAGGATCATTTCGCACACGCCACTGAAGCGTGAAGGCACGCCGGAGGACATTGCCCGCGCCGTGCATTTCCTGCTGGCGGACGCCAACTACATCACCGGCGAGACCATCAATGTCGATGGTGGCCGGAACATGGCCATTTAGTTGCGTCGTTCCCGCGAAAGCGGGCCTGAAAAATACGCCGTTGTTCCCGCGAAAGCGGCTTTGCCTTTATCCCGGGAAACGCTGAACTCCGGATTCCCGCTTTCGCGGGAATGACGACAAAGCGTAGCGCCGGATTGTTGGCCTATGCGGCGCGAAGCGCCGAAACCTTCGCGGCAAGTCCTTCCAGATAGGGATCGCGGATTCCGTGCGTTACCAGTGCGACGCGGGTGCGCTCGAGGTAGTCGAGCGACGATCCGAATGCTCCTTTCGAACGGGCAATCACCGCCGCCTGGGTATCGAGCGGCAGCTTCCCGGTGTATTGCGGATGCGCATGGCGGACGACGAATGCCAGCGCATGCATTTCCCGCTTGCCGGAGCGCACGCGCACCCAACGCGGGCGATACGCGCCCAACACCATTTCGCGGCGCCAGAGTAGATGCAGTTCCTCCAGTGCAAGTTTTGCGGGCAAGCGATAGGCTACGCCCGTGCATGCGCCACCCCGATCGAGTCCCAGCACGAGCCCGGGCTGTTCGGGTGTGCCTCGCGACGCCATGGAATAGAGGCAAAATCGACGATGCAGGCCCCGCAGGATGGCCGGCTGGGCGTCCGCAAAGGGAAACAGCGGGTTCCAAAGGAGCGACCCGTAGGCGAATACCCACCATCGCGCGCCCTTGGGCCGGGCGGCGATCACCGTCGCCAGCGACTCGGACAACTGTTCGTCGGTGAGCACCCATTTCGGGTTTCCCGCGGCCGCAATATAGAGCGAGCGCATGCGACCCGACGCGAGATCGTCGCGACACAAAGTGGTCGCTTCAGTCGTCGATTTGCGCGACATGGGGGAGCTTCATGAGATCGACGTTTGCCTGGCGGCGCTTCGCCGCGTGGGTCTTGCCATGCGGTCCGCCCTTGCCCATCAGTGGCGAACGCGCTACCGGATTGCGCACCCTGGGTGGCTGCGGTGGCGTGTGCAGTTTGGCGCGCTTCATGTCAGCAATGATCGTCGAGGAGAGGCAGATCAAGCAACGCGCAAGGCACGCTTTCGGACTACACCAGTCCACGAAACGGCAACCGCGCGCCACACCAGGCTGCCACCGCCAGCAACCGGTCGTCACAGGACTGCGGCGCGGCCAGTTGCAGCCCCACCGGCATCCGCCCGACAAACCCCGCCGGAATGCTGATGGCAGGGAAACCCAACAGCGACCACAACGTGCAGCAGGAGGGATCGCCGGTGGTTGCAAGGCCGCGAGGCGCCGGTCCGGGTGCCGAAGGCGAGAGCACTGCGTCGAATTCCTCTAGCCTGCGCGTGAAGAATGCGATCGCCCGTTCGCGCTCCGACAGTGCCGCTTCATAGGCCCTCTTGCTTATCGTCCGACCTTCATCCAACGCGGCATTGACCGCAGGCGTCAGCCGCGCACGCTCGCGTTCCTGCAACCCGCCCATGTTGCGCACCGCCTCGTACAGCATGATCGTGCGGTGCAGGTCCCGCGCGCCATGCCAGGCGGCAGGCACATCGACGGGTGTCACTTCAGCACGCGTGCGCAAAATCGTGACCGCGCCCTCAACCACGTCATCGGCATCGCAGTCGAGTGCAGTCCACGGAAAGTCGCCTATATAGGCAAAGCGTGGCGTGCTTGAAAGTGGGACAAGCGCGCCGGAAATGCGGCCAGGATCAGCCAGGACGCTCGCAATCCGCGCTGCGTCCTCGACCGTTCGTGTAAATGTGCCCACGGTGTCATGCGTCTCGCTGAAGAGATGCACGCCCGCGAACGGGATGGCACCGAGCGTCGGCTTGAAGCCGATCACGCCGCAATAGGCTGCCGGCCGCACCACCGAACCGTTGGTCTGGGTGCCAATCGCGGCAGTGACCTGGCCCACCGCGACGGCCGCGGCGGATCCCGACGACGATCCTCCCGGCGTATGCGCGGGGTCCCAAGGATTGCGTGTCTTGCCCGGGTCCATGAACGCAAAGGGCGTGGTGACTGTCTTGCCGAAGACGAATGCACCGGCGGCCTTGAGCCGGGCGATGCACGCCGCATCGAGCGCGGGCCGGTGATCGGCGAATAGGGGCGAGCCCATGGTGGTGGGCAAATCGGCCGTGGCAATGATGTCCTTGACGCCGACGCCGATGCCCCCTAGCGATCCCCCATGGGGCGATGCATCCCAATGCGACGCCTCACGCAGCGTGCGATCCGCATCAAGCGTCACCCACGCCTCCACTGCGGCGTCCGTGGCCCGCACGCGCGCAAGCTGCGCCGTGGCGAGTTCGACCGCCGTCAGGCGACGCTCAGCGATTGCCTCCGCAGCTTCGGTCAGTGTGAGCGTGTAGCGCCGCAGGTCTTCGGTCATCGTTCGATTCCCGTCGCTTCCATTCGTACCAGCGGCGCGACTTCGGCTGCATTGCGCACTTTTGCAGGCGCCCCCAGGAACAGCGACTGCAGGTCGTTCAGGAAGCGGCGACCGAGTTCGGTGGCCTTGAGGCTGCCGGGCGCCGCATCGAGCAGGCCCTTGCGCGTCGCGACTTCGATGCCACCCGCGACAAGCGCCAGCGGATATCCCGTGCGCTCCGCGAACAGCGCCGCGGGCACTCCCGACGTGAGGCGCAATACATTGAGCATGAACTCGAATCCGACGTCGCCGCGCGCAACCTCGACCTCTTCCTGCAGCGGCTGTCCCTGCGCCACTTGGCCGAGATACTGCTTCGGCTGCTTCCACCGCAATTGGCGCACGATGCGGTCGGCAAACGACAACTTGGAATGGGCGCCGGCGCCAATTCCAAGGTAGTCACCAAAGCGCCAGTAATTGATGTTGTGCGCGCATTGCCGGCCCGGCTTTGCATGTGCCGACGTCTCGTAGTGCTGGTAGCCCGCGCCTTCGAGCATGGCATGGACTGCGTCCTCGATGTCGGCGGCGGTGTCGTCATCGGGAATCGGCGGCGGATAGCGATGAAAGAGCGTGTTGGGTTCCAGGGTCAGGTGATAGTAGGACAGATGCGGCGGCATGAACGCAAGCGCGGCAGAAAGATCAGCGCGCGCTTCGGTCACGGTCTGGCGCGGAAGACCGTACATCAGATCGAAATTCACGTTGCCGAAAATCATCAACGCGGCTTCCGCCGCACGGCGCGCTTCGTCGGCGTCGTGGACGCGTCCCAGCGCCTGCAATTGCGCAGGCTCGAAACTCTGGATGCCTAGCGACAGGCGATTGACGCCGGCGGCGTAGAAATCAGCGAATTTCTGCCGCTCGAATGTGCCGGGATTGGCCTCCAGCGTCACTTCGGCGTCGGGCAGCAACGGCACGCGCGCGCGGATGCCCGCCAGCAAGCGATCGATGGCCGCGGCGGAAAACAGGCTTGGCGTTCCGCCGCCCATGAATACGGAAACGACCTTGCGGCCCCAGATCGAAGGCAGCGCAAATTCGAGGTCCGCGAGCAGGGCATCGACATACGCTGCCTCCGGCGCTTCGCCATGGACCTCGTGGGAATTGAAATCGCAGTACGGGCACTTTTTAAGGCACCACGGAATGTGCACGTACAACGCGAGGGGTGGCAATGCCGTGAAAACGGGTCGCACAAGCGCGCCGCTATTGATGGCGACTTTCCGCAAGGCAGCGTTGTCCGGCGCCGCATCGGTCATGGATCGAGCACCCTCATCGCGTCGAGCTTGGCCAGCAGAACGCGTATGGCCTGCCCGCGATGTGAAAGCTCGTTCTTGCGTTCCAGCGGAAGCTGCGCACCGGTCAGTCCGCTGGCTTCGTCCTGAAAATAGGAGTCGTAACCAAAGCCCCCACTGCCGCGCGGCTGGTCGATGATCGTTCCATGCCACGCACCTTCGGCCAGCAATGGCTCGGGATCGTTGGCGCGCCGGACGAGGACCAGGACGCAGTAGTAATGTGCGCGCCGGTCGCCAACACCATGCAAAGCCGCCACCAGCTTGGCGTTGTTGCGCTCGTCCGACGCGGGCAGGCCGGCATAGCGCGCCGAGTGCACGCCGGGAGCGCCATCGAGTGCCGCAACACATACGCCGGAATCGTCGGCAAGCGCTGGCAACCCGGTGAACGCGCTCGCGTGCCGCGCCTTGGCGAGCGCGTTTTCGACGAACGTGGCGTACGGCTCCTCTGCTTCCGGTATCTTGAGCTCGGATTGCGCGATCACCTCCAGGCCGCGTGGCGCCAGCAGGCGCCGGAATTCGCGCAGCTTGCCTTCGTTGCCGGATGCCAGGACCAGGCGAGAGATCAAGAACCCAGCGCTCTCTTTTGTGCGGTGACCAGCGCGGCAATGCCCTCTTCCGCGAGCACCACGAGCGTCGCCATTTCCGCGCGCGAAAAAGGCGCGCCTTCGGCCGTCCCCTGCAATTCGACGAACCCGCCCGCACCTGTCATCACCACGTTCATGTCGGTATCGCAATTGGAATCCTCGACATAGTCAAGGTCGAGCATGGGCGCCCCGTTCACGATCCCGACCGATACCGCGGCGACATGGTCTCGCAGCGGTTCACCGGTCAGCAATCCCTTGTCCTTGCACCAGCGAATCGCATCGGCCACCGCGACGCAGGCGCCCGTTATCGATGCGCAACGCGTGCCGCCATCTGCCTGCAGTACATCGCAATCGATCTTGAGCGTGCGTTCACCTAACGCCGCCAAGTCCACCACGGCGCGCAGGCTGCGACCGATGAGGCGCTGAATCTCCTGGGTGCGGCCTGACTGCTTGCCCTCCGCCGCCTCGCGCCGCATGCGGGTGTTGGTCGCTCGCGGCAGCATGCCGTACTCCGCGGTGAGCCAGCCCTGCCCCTTGCCCTTGAGGAATCCGGGCACGCCTTCCTCGACGCTGACGGTGCAGAGAACCTGCGTGTCACCCATGGCAACCAGCACCGAACCCTCCGCGTGCTTGGTGAAGCTTCGGGTGATTCGTATTGCGCGCAATTCGTCGGGACGGCGACCGGAGGGACGAGTGGATGTGACGTTCATGATGAACTAGCAATGGTCGATTGAGCGGGGGGTACGAAGGGGCGATTATAGGGCGGGCAGGTCCGGAATGCCCCGGGATCGCACCATCATCGCCAGTCCTTCCTCCATCGAATGCGGTGCCTGCCAATCATGGACCGCAGAAAACGTGCGGGAGTCGACCTCCAGCGAGCGGGTCAGTCGGCCGATGGCCGCGGCCTTGCCAACGCAGGCGCCCACCAGATGCAATAGATCTGCCGGAAGCGCGAAGAGCTGCGGCCGCACACCCAGCGCTGCGGCTATCGCCCGCACCAATTGCGGTGTGGAAACCGGTACCGGATCCGCCAGAAAATAGGTCGCGGTGGCGCGATGTGCCGGTGGAGGTCCCCGCAGCAACGCATCCACGGCGCTTGAGAAGTTGCCTGCGCCAAGCAGGCTGCGGCGATTGTGGATGCTCGCCAGCGGCAGCGGCACGCCGCGCGCGATGACGTCGGTCAAGCGCGCGATGTTGCCTTTCGCCCCCGGTCCGTAGAGCAACGGAAGCCGCAGAATCGTGACGGGCATTCCGGTATCGCGCGCGACATCGGCCAGGACGCGTTCCGCCTCCCACTTGCTGGCCGCGTAATCATCCTGCGGGTCGGGTGGATCGCTTTCGGTGAACATCCCTGCCGAAGGCGTCGACTCCCCGTTGACCTTGACCGTGCTGGCAAAGATGAAATGCGTTGCGCCGGCCACGGCCGCTGCGCGCGCCAGCCGTTCCGTTGCGGCGACGTTGATCGCGCGAAACGTCGCCGCGGGCTCGAGGGCAGTCTCGCGCATTACGTGGGCGCGCCCCGCGAGATGCACGACCGATCGTGCGCCCAGCAATGCGTTCGCGAGTGAGGCCCCGGTGATCGTAGTCAGGTCGCCGACCGGCAACACGTCCGGACGCGCCGCGGTGGCGAGTGAGAGCGTGCGCACCAGTCCCCGGAGAGTCACCCCTGTGGCGGAACGACGGTGGCGAAGGTGAGACATGAGGGCGCCGCCCGCAAAGCCGTCGGCGCCGGTGACGACAACGGGGCCTGGAGCGCTCACCGCAACCTGCCGGCCCGATTCAGAACCATTTCCAGCCGTGACGGCGATAGAAACGCAGTCCGCTCTTCACAAAATAATAGATGTGCTTGATGCCCTTTTGCGCCGCGCCGCCGCCGTGGTGGCCGATCTGCACCGTGGGTACGTAGGCCGTCTTGGTGATGCGATTGAGGCGCACGCTCCAATCGAAATCCTCGAAATAGAGGAAGTACCGGGGATCGAAGCCACCGGTGGTGTCGATGGCGCTGCGCTTGACCAGCATGAACGCACCCGACAACGCCGGAATGCCGATCACATCGCGTGGCGGTTCGACATCCATGACGTCGCGCATTTCATAGCGCGCGAGCCGCTTGCGAAAGATTGTGCGAAACACGCCCGAACCAAAGCCGCGCAGGAGCAGGTCGAAGACCGCCGGGTATCGCTTGCACAAGTATTCGCGCGTTCCGTCCGTGCCCAGCACCAGCGGCGCCAGCGCGCCGACATCCTTGTGCTCGTCGAGCCAGCGCACGGCGTTGGCCAACGCATCGGGCGCCAGCTCGACGTCCGGATTCAGCACGAGGTGGTAATCCGATCCAGTGCCATGCAGCACCAGGTTGTGCGCCGCGCCGTAGCCGATGTTCGAGTGACCATGAAGGTAAGTCACGTGTACGCCGGAATCCGAAAAGCGCATCTTGCCCAGCCGGGTGACGTCATCGCCCACCTCCCGGTCTTCGCTATTGTCGATCAGCGCCAGGTGCACCGTGCGCAGCGCGCCATCTTCGCGCGCCGCGCCGATGGCCAGCGCCAGCTTGCGCAGGCATCGCTCGAGCAGCTTCTCGTCCGGCCGGTGCGTGACGATGGATATTTGCAGCGAGGAAGGAAGCAAGGGAGGATTAAGGCTACGTTGAGATAGGCAACGGTCGTGCGAAAACCGATAGCGCTGATAATTCGTCATTATCGCTGTCCGCCGCCGCCTTGGCAGACTGCTAGAATCCTCGGGCAATCCCGTTCCTGCGTCAACCCACAAACTTGAACGATTCCCATACCCGACGTTTCGACGCTGCCGTCGCAAGCCGCGGTATTCGAATCGTCGGCCAGATTCAACATCCGCACGGCGTCAAGGCAGTCGCCGCGTTCATGCATCTGCGCGAGGCATTTCCGCATTGGGCACCCGATTTCTGGGAAGCCTCCCTCCGCAACGCGCAATGGTTTGACGAGCCGGTGGTCGACGGTCCGATGCAGGCGCCCAGAATGCCGTTGAATGAACGTCGGGCCGAGGCGCTGCTCCATCGCGCGGTGCTTCCCATCGCGTACCAGGCGACCCGCGAGTGGACACGCTCGGCAGGCACCGAGAACGTCATTTCACACTATCTCGCACAAGCCGCCGCCAGCCCCGAATACCTGGGTCATCGCGTTTCCGTGCTGCTGGCGTTCCTGGACGCCTGGCCGATCTACAAGGATGGCCCCGAAGCCGTGTTGTTTCTGGATCGCCTCACCGAACTGATCCTGGCCTGCAAGTTTTCGATGCCGCCACCGGAAGTCGTACCCCGATGGGCGACATACGACGAGGCGCTGTCCGCATCTTCACGCCGCCCCGGATTCTTCGGACACCACTTGATCGTACTTGCCTGGACCCGCCGTTTTGAATCGCTGCTCGAAGGATCGCAGCGGGATTCCATCCTGGCCTGGATCGTGGAATGCAGTCGCACGCAATATGAGGACGACGAAGACAACGTGGACGTTAGTCAGGTGTCCGACCTTTCCTGCGATCATGTCTCGCTGGAGTATGCGATACAGCGGCTCCTGATCGCGGGAAAGCCAAATATTCACCTGATCACCCTTGCCGATGCCCTGGTCGCGCTCTGGAACGTGGCGGGCAATGTCGAGCGCAGTCGCCTATTGGCCACCGCCCGGCGCTACACGCTGGACAATCCGATTTGATTTTTCAAGACGGAATCATGTTGACCGCCATCACAAACGCCAAGGAAATACGCTATCCCGCAGCGACGCTGATCGCATTCGGTGAGGCAATGTTGCACAACGCCGGCCTGCGCGACGATATGGCGCGCGACGTCGCGACGGTGCTGGTCGAAGGGGATCTGCTTGGCCACAACACGCACGGCCTGGCCCTGCTCCCCGCGTATCTCGCCGAAATCGACAAGGGGACGATGGCCACTTCCGGCGCGCCGACAGTCGTCAACAAGCAGCCCGCCGCGCAGGCCTGGGATGGCAATCGACTACCCGGTCCCTGGCTAACGTTGCGCGCGCTCGACGCGGCAATGGCCATGGCCATGACCTGCGGCACAGGGACGGTCGTGATCCGGCGCTCGCACCACATCGCGTGCCTCGCCGCGTATCTTCGGCGCGCGACGGACCGAGGCACGATGGCGCTCATCTACTGCTCGGACCCTTCGACGCACAGCGTGGCGCCGTTTGGTGCGGTGTCGTCAGTCTTCACGCCCAATCCCTTTGCCGCGGGCATTCCCACCAGCGGCGATCCGATCCTGCTGGATATTTCCGCGAGCTACACCACCAACGGCATGACGGGGCGTCTGCACAAGGCCGGGGAAATGCTTGCGCATCCGTGGGTGCAGGATGCGCAAGGCAATGCAACTCGCGACCCCGCGGTGCTGTTCAACGAGCCCAAGGGAACACTGCTTCCGCTGGGCGGGCTCGAAGGCGGGCACAAGGGATATGCGCTCGCCTTATTGGTCGAGGCGTTGACGGCGGGATTGAGCGGCTTCGGTCGCGCTGATCCGCGCGAAGGCTGGGGCGCCACGGTCTTTGTGCAAGTCATGGATCCCGCAGCATTGGGGGGCCGCGATGCCTATGTCCGACAAATGGATTGGCTGGTTGGCGCATGCCATGACGCCACGCCGCGACCCGGCGGGGAACGCGTGCGCCTGCCCGGTGAAAACGGCATGAAGCGCCTTCGCGAGCAAATGGCGAACGGTGTTGCGCTGTTTCCGGCAATCATGCCAACGCTGCAACCGTGGGCGGAGAAACTTGGCGTAGCGGTTCCTTCCGCCCTATAGGATTCCGGATCGCACGCAAATTTCGCGTCATCCCCGCCAACGCGGGGATGACGAACTTGCTACGGGGAACGTCCGGCCACCACACGGTGGACTCCGGCCAGGTCGCGCAGCGCGACGACCCCGGAAAATCCGGCTTCCCGAAATAGCGTCTGCACGGTTTCCGACTGGTCGTAGCCGTGCTCGGCCACCAGCCATCCATCGCGCGCAAGACGCTCGCGCGCGCCCGCGACGATGATGCGCAGCGCCGAGTGACCGTCGACACCCGGCGAAAGCGCGGCTACCGGCTCGAAGCGCAGGTCGCCGTCCTGCAAATGCGGATCGACGGCACCGATGTACGGCGGATTGCTCGCGATCAGGTCCCACGTCTCCGGTGGCACGCCTGCGTACCAGTCGGCGGCGACCAACGTAACATTGCGCAGGCCCAGCCGCTGGGCATTGTCATGCGCGACCGCAAGTGCAGCGTCCGACGTGTCGGTGGCAAGCACCCTCGCATTCGGCCGGTCGTGCGCCAAGGCGAGTGCAATGGCGCCGGAACCTGTGCCCAGGTCGAGAACGCGCACCGCGCGATCCTCGGGCAATTTGGACAGCGCAAATTCGACCAGAGTTTCCGTTTCGGGTCGAGGAATCAGGACAGCGGGCGAGACGTTTAAGTCGAGCCCCCAGAACTCTCGCTTGCCGGTCAGGTACGCGACCGGTTCGCCATCGCGGCGACGGCGGGCAACGGCCGCGAACGCATCGGCCTGGGCCTTCGTCAACGGTTCCTGTTCATGTGCGGCGAGCCAAGCGCGGTTGCAATCCAGCACATGGGCCAGCAACACTCTGGCGTCGACAGGAACGAGGCCGCTCTGCGCGAGCGCCTGACGCACGCTGGGCGTCATGACCCTTCGCGTTCCGCCGCGAACAAGCGCAGTCGGCGATTGTAGTATCGGCCCCAACCCTGGTCGACGAGACCCGCCTTCATCAACACGCTTTGCGATGCCTTGTTTCCCGGGAGCGTGACCCCGATGATGCGATCGAGACACAAGTCGTCGAAGCCATAGTGCGCGAGCGCCGTGGCGCCTTCCGTTGCAAAGCCCAAGCCCCACGCATTGCGCAAAAGCCGGTAGCCGATCTCGATGTCCGTGCTCTTGCCGGTGTAATTCAGCGCGAAGAATCCGATGAATGCACCCGTGTCCCGCCGCGATGTGTGCCAGATGCCGAGGTCCGGGTACAGCGTCGAATAGCGGACGAACCTGCGCAGCGCGCCGGCGACCTCGTCGCGTGTCGACACCGTGCCGTCGGCAATGTACTTCATCACGCGCGGATCCGAGTTGAGCGCATAGAGATCGTCGAAGTCATCGAGCGTGAAATTGCGCATCGACAGGCGCAGCGTTTCGAGCCATGGCGCCGGCACGTTCTTGTTCTTCGCAACGGCCACTTTAGATCTCCTCCCCCGCCAGCGCCGAAAGTTGCTCTGCCTGGAACTCCTGCGCCAATGCACCGACCAGCTCGTCCAACTCTCCGTCCATGATCGAGTCGATCTTGTATAGCGTCAGGTTGATGCGATGGTCGGTGACACGCCCTTGCGGAAAATTATAGGTGCGAATGCGCTCACTGCGATCTCCAGAGCCGATCAGCGACTTGCGGTGCGCCGCTTCCTTCTGGTGCCGTTCCCTCTGTTGCTTGTCGAGCAGGCGCGACGCGAGCACCGCCATGGCGGATGCGCGGTTGCGATGCTGCGAGCGGTCATCCTGGCACTCGACCACCAGCCCGGTGGGCAAATGCGTGATGCGCACCGCAGAATCGGTCTTGTTGACGTGCTGGCCGCCGGCGCCGGACGCGCGAAACGTATCGATGCGCAAGTCCGCGGGATTGATCGTGATGTCGGCGATGGGGTCGGCCTCGGCAATGACCGCGACCGTACATGCCGATGTGTGGATGCGCCCCTGGGCCTCGGTGTCGGGTACACGCTGCACGCGGTGGCCGCCTGACTCGAACTTGAGCCTGGAGTACGCGCCTTGCCCCACGACGCGCACGATCACTTCCTTGAATCCGCCCAGCTCACTCGTCGACTCGGACACGATCTCCGCCTGCCAGCGATGGCGTTCCGCGTAACGGACGTACATCCGGTACAGGTTGCCGGCAAATAACGCCGACTCGTCACCACCCGTGCCGGCACGAATTTCCACGAAGACATTGCGCTCGTCGTTGGGATCGCGTGGCAGCAACATGGCCTGCAGGTCCGCTTCGAGCACCGCAATGCGAGCCTGCGCAACCCCGCGTTCTTCATCGGCAAAATCACGCATGGCCGGGTCGTTGGCCATGTCGACGGCGACCGCCAGGTCACCTTCGGCCTCCATGTACTCGCGGAATGTGGCGACGACGGGCGTCAAATCCGAGTGTTCCTTGGTCAGCGCACGATAGCGGTCGAGGTCGCGCGTGACGTCTTCGGCGCCGAGCAGGCCGTTCAGTTCGACCAGGCGGGTCGAGAGCTGGTCGAGTTTCAAGCGCAGGGATGACTTCATGCGGATGACTTAAAGTGAACTTGCCGAGGATTGCCGGAACGTCGCCCGTCCACAGGCAGTGGCGCGGGTAAAGCCAATTTTGAAAATGCGACCGGAATACCGGCGCTAATGCACGTCGGCAGGAGGCTCAGGCAGCTTGTAGACGTGCTGGAACAGCGCAATCAATTCCGCACGTTCGGCGTCGCCTGCCGCATTCAACGCGGACAGCGGCGCGTGCAGGAACTTGTTGGTCAGGCCGCGAGCGAGCGCGTCCAGCACCTTGTCCGGCGAATCGCCCGCCGCGAGCATCCTGCGCGCGCGGTCGAGTTCCGCCGAGCGCAGGCCGTCATGATGGCCATGGAGCGCGGCGATGGTCGGGACAATGGTGCGGCCCTCGAGCCAGCGCAGGAAGTGTCCCGACTGATCGGCGATCATCTGTTCGGCCTGTACGACCGCTTCGCGCCGGACCTGCAGGTTGCCCTTCACGATTTCCGCGAGGTCGTCCACGCTGTACAGAAAGACGTCATCCAGTTCCGCGGCTTCCGGTTCGACGTCGCGCGGCACCGCAAGGTCGACGATGAACACCGGTGCGTGCTTGCGCTGCTTGACCACGCGCTCGAGCGTACCCTTGCCGAGGATGGGGAGTGTGCTGGCCGTGCAGGTGACGATGATGTCGAATCCCGCCAGGCGGTCGGGAAGTTCATTCAACGTTATCGCCTCCGCGCCCAGGCGCGCGGCGAGCTGGCTTCCGCGCTCGAACGTGCGGTTGGCCACGGTGATCGACCGGGGATTCTTCGCAATGAAATGAGTGGCCGCGAGCTCGATCATTTCGCCCGCCCCGATCAGCAGCAGGCGCTGCTCCGAAATGGAGGAGAAGATCCGTTCGGCGAGTTTCACCGAGGCCGCCGCCATCGAGATGGACGCGCTGCCGATATCGGTTTGCGTGCGCACATCCTTGGCCACCGCAAATGTGCGCTGGAACAAGCGGTTCAATACGAGGCCCAGCGAACCTGCGGCCTCCGCCGAGCGCACCGCGTGCTTCATCTGCCCCAGGATCTGCGGCTCGCCCAGCACCATCGAATCAAGTCCGCTCGCCACGCGAAAGGCGTGCGTTACCGCGCGATCCTGCTGCAGCGTGTAGACATACGGATGCAGCGAACCTTCGGGCAGGTTGTGGAAGCCCGCGAGCCAGTGCGCCACCGGCTCAGGATCGTCACCGTGGAAATAGACTTCGGTGCGATTACACGTCGACAGAATTGCTGCTTCCTTGACCCGACGCGCGCCGACCAGGTCACGCAGTGCATCGCCCAACACGTCCTGCGGAAATGCGACGCGCTCCCGCACTTCGACTGGTGCGGTAGCGTGATTCAAGCCGAGGGCGAACAGAGCCATGTGCGGGATGATCCCAGAAAACCCATTCCAACCCAACGGGCTTGCGAACACTAACCGTAACTAATTGATTTCATATATTAAATAGGATCAGGCTTTGATGAAATCGGCCTTTCCGCCCAACCAACGCTCCAGGTGCGCCCGCGCCGCCGCGGGCTCCTTCTGCAACAGTTCCTCCGCGGCATCGCGCGCGAGTTCGATCAGCGCGACGTCCTGTTCCAGGTCGGCGAAGCGCAACAACGGGACGCCGGATTGCCTTGCGCCGAGAAATTCGCCTGGCCCGCGGATCAGAAGATCCTGGCGCGCGATCTCGAAACCATCGTTGTTTTCGAAAATGACCTTGAGCCGCGACTTCGCCACTTCACCAACGGGTTCCTCGAACAGCAGGACGCAGGTCGACTCCGCCGCGCCGCGTCCCACCCGTCCGCGCAACTGATGCAATTGCGAAAGTCCGAAGCGCTCGGCGTGCTCGATGACCATGACCGACGCATTGGGCACGTCGACACCGACTTCGATCACTGTGGTCGCGACCAGCACATTGATGTCGCCCTTGACGAAGGCATCCATCGTCGCGGCCTTTTCGCCAGGCTTCATCCGCCCATGCAATAGACCCACCTTGACCGGTTCACCTAAACTCGCGGTCAATTCGGCATGCAACGCAACGGCGGTCTGCAATTCGAGTTTCTCGGACTCCTCGATCAACGGACAAACCCAGTACACCTGCGGCCCCTCGGCGCAGGCCTTGCCGACCCATGCCGTGATCTCAGCGCGCCGCTTCTGGCTGACCAGCCGTGTCGACACGGGCTTACGGCCCGGCGGCAATTCATCGAGCACGCTGACGTCGAGGTCGGCATAGAAGGTCATCGCCAACGTGCGCGGAATGGGCGTCGCGCTCATCATCAACTGGTGCGCCTCGGCGAGCCCCTTGCCGCGCAATGCCAGCCGCTGCGCCACGCCAAAGCGATGCTGCTCGTCGATGATCGCGAGTCCGAGCTTGGGAATGTCCACACCTTCCTGGAACAACGCATGCGTGCCGATCGCGAATTGCGCCTCGCCACTGGCCAATGTCGCGATGGCGCCGCGGCGTTCCTTGGCGGGCAATGAGCCCGACAGCCACGCAATCTTGACGCCGAGACCTTCGAGCCACATCGCCAACTTGCGATAATGTTGCTCGGCCAGGATTTCCGTAGGCGCCATGAACGCGACCTGCTTTCCGGATTCGATGGCCTGCAGCGCCGCCAGCGCTGCGACGATGGTCTTGCCGGAACCCACATCACCCTGCAAAAGGCGCTGCATGGGCGACGCGCGCTTCAAGTCATGCGCGATCTCGCGCCACACATGCTCCTGCGTCCGGGTCAACTTGAACGGCACGCGCGCGAGAAGTCTCTTGGTCAGCGCGCCCGTGCCCGTCAGCACTGGCGCGCGGCGCAGCGACCGCGCCTGCCGATGCGCCTTCAATGACAGCTGTTGCGCCAGCAGTTCGTCGAACTTGAGGCGAGTCCACGCCGGATGCGTACGCGCATCGAGCGCATGTTGGGTCAATGCGTTCAACCGCGGCGGCGGCGCATGCAGGAAATGCACCGCGTCGCCGAACTTCCAATACTTGCGGCTTGACATTAGCCAGTTGGGAAGCAAATCCGCTGTCAGTGCCGGATCGGAGGCCAGCGTGCGCGCCACTACCTTGCGCAGCGTCTCCTGGCTTAAGCCCGCGGTCGTCGGATACACCGGAGTCAGGCGATCGGGGAGCGCCACGTCCTCCGTCACCACCTTGAACTGCGGATGGACCATCTCCAGTCCAAGGTGACCTTCGCGCACGTCCCCAAAGACGCGCACGCGACGTCCCGGCGCCAGGATTTTTTGCTGGCTGGGATAAAAGGTGAAAAAGCGCAGCGTGAGATGCGCATTGCGGCGCTCGGGGTCCGCGATGAGGCACACGAGCTGCCGGCGCGGGCGAAACTGGATGTCGGTCTTGACGATCTCGCCTTCGACCTGAAGCGACAGGCCCGGCAGCAAAGTCGCGAGCGGCGTGAGGCGCGTGTGATCTTCGTAGCGCAGCGGCAGGTGCAACACCAGGTCCGCATCACGCGCGATCCCGAGCCGCGCCAGTTGGTCAGCCAGTCCGCGGCCGGCAGGCTTTGCAGGCGCGGCACCCTTTCCCCGAGTCGCGGCTTTGCTCATTCAAGATGGCGTGTCACGCCGGGCAACTACATCAAGCCCAGTTGCCCTAAGTCGGCCTCAGTTGCCCTTCGTCTGGTCGAACGTCTCCCGCCATCCGGTTTGCGGATCCGCCGCAGGTGGCGTCAATACGAGCACACCTTCGATTTCGATCAGTCCGGCCTTCGGGAGTGCGGCCACCTGATACGTCGCGCGCGCCGGATAGGGCTCCTTGAAGTAGGTCGCCATGATTTCGTTCACCTTGGCAAAATCACCGAGGTTCTGCATCAGGATCGACAACTTGACCATGTCATCGAGGCTGGCGCCCGCTGCCACCGCAACCGCGCGCAGATTCTTGAACACCTGGTGCGTCTGCGCCTCGATGCCGTCGACCAAAGTTCCGGACTTCGGATCGAGCCCGAGTTGTCCGGAAAGATAGACGGTGTACCCCGCGCGAATGGCCTGGGAATACGGACCGAGTGCAGCGGGCGCGTCAGGAGAGGAAATCGCGTGCTTGGTCATAGGTTTCATTCTCGCATGTCGCGAACAGACGAGACTTTAACATCCACCGCGAAGGGCCGTTGCAGCTTAGCGCTCCACCTCGTGGCCCGCGGCAATCCACGCGTCGATGCCGCCGTGCAACGGTCGCACGCGCTTGAAACCATGTTGCACCAGCGCCTTGGCCACCAGGACCGCCGTGGCCTCGTTGGGGCATGCGCAATATACGACGACTTCGCTTTGTGGCGCGATCGCGATCAGGCCGAGCTTGAGGTTCTGCGGGTCCACCGTCACGGCGCCGGGAATGCGGCCCGTGACTTCCTGCGACATCGGCGAGCGCACGTCGATGACCATGCCGATACGCTTTTCATCGATGAGCCTGCGCACCTCGTCCACCGAAATGCGGTCCATGACGAGTTGCTTGATAAACCGCTTGCGCTGCAGCCACTTCCAGAAAATGTACGAGACGAAGGCCAGCAGGATCAGGACGAGGCCGACCTTGCCCATTTGCGCCAGTACGTCGAGGACGTCGTCGATCGCGTCACGGAAAATGTAGCCAAGGAAAATCGCGACGCCCGACCACAACGCCGCGCCCATGGCATCAGCGGGAATGAATCGCCACAATGGAACGCGCAGCACTCCCGCCATCGCCGTGGCCACCGACGCAAATCCGGGAATGAACTTGGCGACGATCAGCGACTGCGCGCCCCAGCGCGTGAAGATCGCTTCCGTTTGCCGCACACAGGAGTCCGGCGACAGCGAGATTCGGCAAAGCGTGCGCAGCACCGGTCCGCCTACACGTCGTCCGGTCGAATACCACCCAAGGTCCGCGATCAGCGACGCGGCGACCGCGGTAGCAAGCAACGTCGGCAACGAAAAGCTGCCGCGCGAGGCGAGCGCCCCCGTCACGATCAGCGTCGGGTAGGCCGGAATGGGAAGCCCCGCCTGCAATGCCAGTACGTTGATGAAGACGAATGCCAGTCCGTAGTACTGCAGGAGGTCGAGAAGGTGGTTCATGGGAAGGTGGGGTGAAAACTGCGGCGGCCCGGAATTGAAGAATGGGGTCGGACGAGCCCGTTACCAACCCCACCCATGTCGAGGGAATTGCCCCAAGTTTACGGGATACCCCTCCCCGGCTATAATTACCGCCCTCGTGGGGACGTAGCTCAGCTGGGAGAGCGTCGCGTTCGCAATGCGAAGGTCGGGAGTTCGATCCTCCTCGTCTCCACCACCCGACAGCCATGGCCCTGAGCAATCAAGGCCTTTGGCTTTTCTACCGCCGAAAACCTCGAAGTGGTCCATCAAAGTGAACGGTTAGGCATAGGTCATTCCAGGTGATTGCGCGAATTTGCCGTCGCGTGTGTTTTCTATCGCGGCGACTGGGTTGCTTCGTGCTTGTGCGGCTATTGGTCCTCGTGAGCCGGATCGCCCCGTATGGCACGCTGGAATTGCTGGAACTGCGGTGACGCGCTCAGTAGCGTTCCGCCGATGGCGCGCAGGCGATCGATAGTCTCCGCCGGCAGAGCCAACGAGGTCGGCAAGCCAAGGAAGAATTCGCGCTCAGCGGCATCCGGAATGCCGGCGAAGTCGAGGACGATCGGATAGAACTCGATCGGCGGTCGCGTCGGCCTTAGGGATGGATCGAGCTTTCGTTCCAGCGATTGAACCTCGCCGACAAGCTTCCAGCGCTCAACCATCAACTGCATGAGGATGATCGAGTCCATTGAGTTGTCGTCGATCGGTACGCTGGATGCCTGCAGGATCGCATCGATGAGGCTCGGGCCGACGGGCGAGCGATCCCAGCCGGGCGTCGGCGAGGACTGCGAATTGACGACGATCACGGCGACGCGCCGGACCTTGCCTAATTTCAGCACGTTGTGGAAGTCCTCTCGCAACTGCAGGACCTCCATCAGATCCAGGATCGCACGCAGCCCGAGGTTGTCGGAAATGCCTCCGTCCACCAGGTGCAGCCAGGGCCGTCGGCCGCTGTCCTCCAACGCTCGCAATCGGTTCAGGCGCTGGCTTAGCGACAGGGCTTCTGCAGCGCCCAGGCTACTCAGTTGCTCGCCCCACTTCGGCGGCTGCATCCCGCAGGTACCGCCCCAGCTCTTCAACGTTACGGGAGCGAACGCCACGGGGACCGCCGACGACGCAGTCGCGGCCAGCGCCAGTCGCGTCGAGGAGAGGTTTGAGCAGATCAAATCGTAGGTGTTCTGCGTGAAGGTGAAACGGTAGCCGGACGAGAACTCGGTTGTGGACGCCACGACGAGCGGCCCAGGCTTGCCGACCAGGTCCCCGAACGTCGCCCCGTCGAACAGGATCTCATCGTAGTAGCGGGCGGCGAGATCCGACCGCGTGAAGCTGCCAAACATGATCGTCGGCCAGTTCAACGGGTCGATCAATTCGGTGAGGAGTCCCTGCTCCACGTTACGCTTGAGGAAACGCGGTTCGAACACGTCAAACAGGCGCTCGCCATAGAGTGCGTAGGCGAGCGCGGTGAACGAGCCGCCGGAGACGCTGGAAATCGCATCGATCTGATCCAGCATCCGCGCTTCGTGCCCGGCGATGACGACCGGCGTGCGCCGCAGCTCCTCCAGCACGCCATAGGAGAATGCCGCCGCACGCGTGCCGCCGCCGGAAAAGGCGACCAGAAGAAGGGTCTCCGGATCATTCTGGACGACGCGCTCGAGCCTGGTGTCGATCCGGTAGCCGGCCGCGGGATCAACCTGCGTGATGCGCATGTCCGGAGGTCGCGTTGCGCAACCCGCTATGAGCAGCAACACGGCGCAGACGACGCCGAGAGCGAGCGTTGGGCCAACCGGGTCAACAGAAGGCCGCACTAGGAATTCCTTCTGGCCGGTAGCATCCAATCCTTGCTCTGCACGGGAGACGTCGTCCATCGGCGCGCTCGCGAGCATTGTCTTCCGCACCTTCAGTTCAGGTCCGGATCCTTAAAGAACTTCGTGCGGCCGTCGGACTAGGTCGCCGAAAGGCCCGTGTGCATGACCTGATAGAGCCGCAGGCTCGTGTCCAACCCGTGCCGTGAGATAGGCGTCCATGCCTTGGCAGCTTCTACTCAACGAGATTGTTCAGCACCTCCTGCGACGACTTGGCGTACTGCGCCTGCGTGATCAGGCCCTCGTTCAGCAGCGACTTCAACTGCTCGAGCTTCTTGGTCGTCGCCGAAGCTGCGGGCGCCGCGGGCGGTGCCGTCACTTGAACGTTGACGGTAGGTGGTGGGGGCGGTGGCGCCGCCGCGCGCGCAGCGGCAGAAGCTTCGGCGGCACTGGTCGCCACCGCCGCAGTCGTAACGGCCGCGGCCGTCCCGATCACTGCCACGCGTCGAACATTGCGCCGCCAGAATCCCAGGATGTCGATAAAGAGAACTGCATCGCCGGCGGCCTGCGGCACTGTGCCCTCGATCAACTTGATGTCGTAGAGCAGGTCCTTGCCTTGCATGCGCGGGTTACGCAGATTGATCACCGCATTCTGCAGATCCGCCTTGCCAACTTCCAGCAGTGACAGCGTCGCATTCGGAGGGCTTTTCGCGAAGCTGTCCGGACCCTCGCTCCAAAGCGGCAGGAACTCGTCGCGCGTGTGATAGTGACCCGCCATGCGCACGGGTCGATCGGTAAAGAACAGCGTCGAGCGGGCGACATTCTTCATCCGCAGCGTGCCCTTGGCCTTGTCGTATTCGATGCCGGTCGCGTTCTGTACGAACAGCAGTTCCACCTTCTGCTGCGAGATCGCCACGGGGGTCGACTTGGCAGGGGCATTATTCTTGGCGGGTGCCTGCGCGAATCCGGCCTGCGGCAGGCAGATCAGCGCGGCGAGTGCCGTGGCCAGCAGGGATCTTGCGGAAAGCAGGGTACGTGACATGGTGGACTCCGGGTTGAATGAGGAGCGGTTGATCGTGCTGTCTTGATCGTGATGCCGACTTGCGCAGCGGGCATACACGCCCGCCTGATGACCGGGCAAGTCCTAGCGTCGCCAGTAAACTGCGCGCCGGTAAGCGGTCCTGCGCGCAGCGCCGGCATACGACAACGGCGTCAGCGGCATTCCGATGACGTCGATGAACAGCGACACCGGGCCGCCCTTGGCTGGCATGCTGCCTTCCAGAATCTTTACGTCGTAATTCAAGTCCTCGCCTTTGAGCATCGGGTTCGCCAGCGTCAGTACGATGTCGGCGACGATCTTGTCGGCCTCCAGAATCGACAGATTCGCATTGGGATTGTCTTTCGAGAAGCTGTCTTTCCCGTCACCCCAGAAGGGTACGAACGCCTTGGTCTGCATGTTGCCGGCGATGCGCTCGGGACGGTCGGTGAAGAAGATCGTCACCGGGCTTACGCCCTGTAGCGTCAGCTTGCCGTTGGCGTAAGTCATGGCTTTGGCGTTCTGCACGAACAGGAAGTCGGCTTCCTTGGCCTGCGCATGCGCGTACCTGAGCGTGGTGGCGGATGCCGCGAGCACGGTGGCCGCGATGAAATTTCGACGAGTGGTCATGAGGGTCTCCGTTGCCACAGTGTGCCTGGGCAAAGTCAGCCGCGCCACGAAGTGTGCCGCAGCGCCGTTTCAAAGCACGAATCAGCGAGAGGCGAGCCGGACCCGCGGCACGGCATCGCCACTCGCCTCCTTGGTGTCTTCAGTCTTGTTTGGCCTTTTCCTGCATGGCCGCTTCGAGCGTCTTTATGTCGTTGGGCGACAGCTGTGGTCGATCGACCTTGACCGTCAGCTTGTTGAGCTTGCCGGTGAAAGCGAACGGCGGCTTATAGTCGGCGTCGTTCACGCCGGTGAGCGTGTCGGAACCGATATCGAAGCTTTCGTCCCACTGGAGGATCATCGGCAGCGTCTTCTCCATCTTCCTGGTTGCGACCACTTTGCCGTCCACCTTGAGCGTACCGACGCCGGACCGGCCGAGACCGCTGAAGTTGTTGAATTGCAGCGTGCCGACGCCAATGCCGTCGTACTTGAAGTCGAACTCCACTGAGTGCCTGCCTGGAGACAGTGCGTCCGGGCCTTCCCACTTGATGCGTTCGAGATCGAGCAGGTTCCAAAGAAACACGGGCTTGCCCTTGAGCAGGTAGAAACCGTAACCGGCGAAGCGCCCGCCCGAGGTCAGCATCATGCCTTCGGCGCCGCCGGTGGGCACGTCAACGTCCGCCGTGATGGTGTAGGAGCTGTTGAGCAGGAACGGCGAATCGCCCTGCGGCAGGCCGACCATGGGTCGGGTGTAAACGAACTCGGTACGCCCGGCCGTGATGTTTGGCCGCGGTGCGACGATACGTGCTGCCACCGAGGCGTCGAGCGGGAAGACCTGGTACTTCTTCGCTTCGGCGACGAACATCTTTCGCATCTCCGCCACCTTTTGCGGGTACTTTGCGGCAATATCCTCGGCCTGGTTCCAGCTTTCGCCAAGGTTGTAGAGTTGGAACACCTGGTTGTTCAGCGGATCGGGATTGGCCGGGCCGAAGGCTTCCCACGGCGCACGGTTGACCTTGGTGCTGAGGAACCACCCGTCCTTGTAGAGAGCCCACTGGCCCATCATCTCGAAGTACTGGGTGGTGTGGCGCGTCGGCGTCTTGGCGTTGGCCGCGTCGAAGGTATAGAGGAAGCTCGTGCCCTCGATCGGCTTTTGCTTGATGCCGTCGACCATTTCTGGCGCCTTGATACCGGCCGCCTCGAGGATCGTCGGCACCACGTCGATGACGTGCATGAACTGTTCGCGCAAGCCGCCCTTGTCCTTAATGCGCGCCGGCCACATCACCACCATGTTCTGATTGATGCCGCCCAGGCGCGAGGCGTTCTGCTTGAACCAATCGAACGGCGTGTCGAAGGCCCACGACCAGCCGGCCGACATGTGGTTGTAGGTGGCTTCGGTGCCCCAGACGTCGTAGAACTTCATCTGCACGTCGACCGGCACACTAACGCCGTTGAAGAAGGCCACTTCATTCGGCGTGCCCAATGGCCCGCCCTCGGCGCTGGTTCCGTTGTCGCCGTTGATGTAGATGACGAGCGTGTTGTCGAGCTTACCCAGGTCTTCGAAACCCTGAATCACACGGCCGATCTCGTGGTCGCTGTAGGCGGCGAAGGCGGCGAAGACCTCGACTTGCTTGATGTACAGCTTCTTCGCCTCGGGCGTGAGCTTGTCCCATGGCGTCAACAGATCGTTCGGCCAGGGCGTAAGCTTTGAGTCCTTGGGGATCACGCCCAGCTTCTTCTGGTTTTCGAAGATGCGCTCGCGCAGCTTTTCGTAGCCGTCGTCGAACAGGTGCATGGCGTGAATCTTGTCCACCCACTCCTTGGTCGGATGGTGAGGCGCGTGGGTGGCCCCGGGCGCGTACTTGATGAAAATCGGCTTGGAAGGATCCGTCTGGTGCATGCGCGACATCCAGTCGAGCGCATCGTCGGCCATGCCGGTGATCAGGTTCCAGCCCGGCTTGCCAGTAAACGGATAGATCTGCGTCGTGTTGCGGAAGAGGTTCGGCTGCCACTGATTGGAGTCCCCGCCCACGAAGCCGTAAAAGTATTCGAAGCCCATGCCGGTTGGCCACTGGCTGAAGGGCCCGCTCTGGCTGGCCTGGAACGCCGGCGTGTTGTGGTCCTTGCCGAACCACGAAGTGTTGTACCCGTTGTCGAGCAGGATCCGCCCAATGGTCGCGTTGTCCACGCCGATGATGCTGTTGTAGCCGGGAAAACCGGTGGATTGCTCCGAGATCACGCCGAAACCGACCGAATGGTGGTTACGCCCCGTGATCAGTGCCGCGCGCGTCGGCGAGCATAGCGCGGTCGAAAAAATGCGGTTGTAACGCAGGCCTTCGCTGGCGATGCGATCCATCGCTGGTGTCGGAATCACGCCGCCGAAGGTGCTGGGCACGCCGAAACCGGCGTCGTCGGTGATGATCAGGAGCACGTTCGGTGCGCCTTTGGGCGGTACCACGCTGGGCGCCCACCAGGGCTTGGATTGCAACGCACCGTCCTTGATGACGCCGCCGAACTTGGGGTCAGGCGGGGGCAGCTGCTTGTTGCTGACGGTCGTGGTGGCGCTGGGTGAACCAGGCACACCGGTGAGTTGCTGCGCGCTGGCCGTACCGGCAAAGCAGACGGCTAGCACCAATCCGGACAGCGTCGCCATCGACTTCAAATTGAAGGTGCTGCCGTGATCAGTAATCATCCCAAGTCTCTCTATCGGTTTTCGGCGCGTTAGTCCCGCGCGCGGACATGGTTGCATAGTGTGGTGAATTCTAATGCAGCACCGTTTCGAATACTTGACATTTGTGGCCGTTCACCGCGACCGGGACTTGACAGCAAATGGCCCGGCCCGACAAAGTGCCGACAAGCTCACACGTCCCCATTCCGATGCGTCGCCAGGTTGGCCAATTCATCCATGGCTGAGGCACTACATTGACCCAACACCGGCAACCCCGATCGCCTCCTGCGAAAACTTCTCACCGCAAGTCGGGAATCCCCGCAGGCCTCGACGCCGACGTTCGGGTCGGGCCGCTTGCCGCCATTCCGGAGCTGTTGCAGGAGGCGGGGCTCAACCCGGCGCCGATATTCAAGCGGGCAAGAGTCGACCTGGTCAAATTCGCCGATCCGGACCATCGAATTCCGTTCGGCGTGGCGGGGAAGCTGCTGGCGGAATGTGCCTCCGCGACGAGCAATCCGAATTTCGGCCTGGCGACCGGGGCGCGGTTTGAATTTGCGAAGCTTGGCGTGCTGGCGCACCTGATGCTCGACGCGCCCACGGTGAGCGAGGCGCTGCTCAACCTGGTTCGGCATCTGCACCTGCAGGACCGCGGCGCCGTGCCGTTTCTGCTCGACCTGGGCCGGGACCAGGTGGCGCTGGGGTATGTGGTGTATCGACACGACACGCCGGGCATCGACCTCGCGTACGACGTCGCCATCGCGGTCGGGTGTTCGATGCTGCGTGGATTGTGTGGGCCGAAATGGAAGCCGCTGCGAGTGACCTTCTCGCACGGCGCCCGGCGCGACACTACGGAATTTCGCCGCTACTTCCGGGCGCGCGTGCACTTCAATGCGGCCCACTCGGAAATCGTCTTCGCCAAGCATTGGATGGACCGGCCGATTGCCGGCGCCGACCTCAAGCGCCACTTGGAGGCCGAACGAATCGCCCTTCGCAGGGAGCGCGAGAACGACCGCGTCACCGAACGCGCACGTCGCGCGGTGCAGGGCCTGGTGATGACCGGCGAAGCTAAGGCGGAGCGGGTCGCGGCCATGCTCGGAATGAGCGCCCGCGTGCTGCGCCGGCGTCTGCTCGCCGAGGGTGCCAGTTTGAACAATCTGATCAACAGCGCGCGCTTCGAGGTCGCGCGGCAGCTGCTTCGTGGCACGCAGTTGCCGTTATCAGAAATCGCAGTTGCGTTGCACCATTCGGATGCCACCGCGTTTTCCCGCGCATTCCGCGGCTGGGCGGCGATGAGTCCAAGCCAATTTCGAAACGCCTCATAGGATAGCGAAGCGCGACAAATTCTCCGGACGCCGACGCAATGTCTTCGCCGCCACCCTTTGCATTGGCACCCATCGCGAACTGCAACAAATCGGGTGCGCCGCAGACATGCCGTTTGCTACCGTTCAGGTGACTCCCTTTGCGCTGCGCTGGAGACAAGCGCGCACGCGCGCCGCGAGCTGCGGGATCGAGAAGGGCTTCGTCAGGTAGTCAGTTGCACCGAACTCGAAGCCGGCGCGGGTCGTGACCTCGTCATCCATGGCCGTCAACACGACGACCGGTAGCGCTGCCGTTGCCGGCTTGGAACGAAGGATCTTAAGAACCTCCAGGCCTCCCTGTTCCGGCATCAGCAGGTCCAGTACAAGAAGATCGGGGGCTTGCGCAGCGATTAATGCAAGTGCCTCACGGCCGCTGGAAGCTTCGATTACGATGTGGCCGTCCTGGCTCAGGGCAAGGTTGGCGAGGGCGCGTATGTCCGGGTCGTCGTCCACGACGAGGATATTGCGGCCGCTCAGGACGTCGCGACCCGAGTGTGGCGATGGAGGCGTGGAGGAAAGGTTCTGGACGCCGTGGGGTTCGACCGCGAGATCGAGGCCTTCGTAGGCGCAGAGGACCTCTACTGCGTGACCCAACTGCTTGGCGTAAGCTTGGGCGCGCGTCTCGAGGCCATCAATGAAAGCGTCGTCGTGCGCAGGATCGTGGTGGGTGAGGGCAAGCCTTAGCACCCCGGCGGTGGCAGCGAGCTCCACAGCATATTCGTAGGTGCTGTGGCCCCAATTCTTTTTGGAGGGATACTCCTCCGGAGTGTATTGAGCGTCGTGAATGACCAGGCCAGCGCCGGCCATGAACCGCGCGTGGCGCCGGTCCCCCTCATGCACGATGGACGCCGCTTGGCCGGGCGCGGGGTTCTCGTGCCAGAGAGTTTCGGAGAAGGGCTCGTGGTCGCACAAGTACACAACGGCCGCACCGTCAGCCTCGATGCGGTAGCCAAGCGTCATTGCCGGGTGATGGAGATACTGCGCGACGATTTTCGCGCCACCGATCTCGTGCGTTCCTTCTCCGAGCTCTTGGAAGGTAATAGATGCCGGAAGCTGCGCGATCTCGACCGGAAAGTAGGCGAATTCCATCTGGCCGGAGAGTACATCGCGCAGAGAACGTCCGCTTCCTTCCGGCCCGCAAACTGTGATCCGGTTCCCGGGGACGAAGAGCGGGGCGAAGAAGGGAAAGCCCTGGATGTGATCCCAGTGCGTGTGGCTGAGGAGGATCGTTGCCGAGAAGGGCCCGGGAGCGTTCGACATGAGCGCCGCACCGAGCGCGCGGGCACCGGTCCCACAGTCCAGGATGAAGCAGTCACCCCCGTTCGTCGTCACCTCCACACACGACGTGTTGCCGCCAAAACGGAGGGTGTCAGGACCTGGAGTGGCAATCGATCCGCGGGTACCCCAGAATCGTACGCGCATAGTCCCTCACGTCTTATCTATTCGTACGCCACATGGAGACCGTCAAGGTACCGGACGAGCTCTGCGGCCCGCGAGCGAATCTCCTCGGGAGCACGGCGACCGGCCGCCTGCTCAAGCGATGCGCCAATCTCCGTAATCCGGCTAAATCCGTAGCCGGCGCCGGAACCCTTCATGTTGTGACCCAAGATGCGAACGTTGTCATAATCCGAGCGCTCCAGCGCCGCGGCGATTGCATCGACGTCGCGCCGCCGGCCCTCGAGAAAACCGGGGACCAGCTTGGCGAGGCTCGAGTTCACCCGGATAAGCCCCATAGTGTGCTCCTCGATGGCGCCGATGAGCGTCGCCTTTCGTATGGGCTTCGTAAGGTGGACCGTGCAGCCGGCGTCGAGACTCTTGCGAACTTCTTCGGGCAGGGCGTGCGCGGTTAGCGCCAGGATCGGAACCGGCGTGGCATTGTTCTCGGTTTCCCATTGGCGGATCCTGCGCGTGGCGGAGTAACCGTCCATGATCGGCATCTGGACATCCATAAGTACGACGTCGTAGGTGCCGGAGACAAACTTTTCGAACGCGACCACACCGTTGCAAGCCACGTCCGCGCTGTAGCCGCTGGCTTTCAGGTACGACTGGATCAGCAGCACGTTGTCCTGGGAATCCTCGGCCAGGAGAATGCGCAGCGACTGCGCGTCCGCTGGAATGCCTCGAGGTTGGGTTACGAGCCGCTCTGCCGCAGGGGCTGCACCGCCGTATGCTCCAAGGATCGCCTCTAGCAGCTCGGCCTTTTTTACCGGTTTCACCAAATACGCCGCCAGCCCCAGCTCGCGACCTCGGGCGACGTCCCCCGCGCGATTCTCCGAGGTCAGCATCAGGATGACCGTCCCCGTCATGGTGGGATCCTGAAACATCCGCTCGGCCACTTGGAACCCATCGACACCGGGCATACGATGATCCAGCAACACGAGGGAATAGGGCACATCGGTCTGCTTTGCGCGAAGTAGCTCCGAGACACCCTGCTCCCCGCCTTCCGCTTCAGTCACCACGGCACCCCAGCGCGAGAGCATCTCCCTGAGGATCAGCCGGTTCGTCGAGTTGTCGTCGATGATCAGGGTCTTCACGTCCTTGAGATCCATCGCGCTCGCGGCGACTCGCAATATGGGATCGCTGCCGGCCGCAAACTGAGCCGTGAAGTAAAAAGCGCTTCCGGTCCCAATGCTGCTTTCCACCCAAATCCGCCCCTGCATCAGTTCGACGATGCGACGCGAAATGGTCAGTCCGAGGCCGGTCCCGCCGAACTTGCGCGTTGTGGAGGTATCGACCTGGGAATAAGGGGCGAAGATCTGCTCGCGCGCCTCCTCGGGAATCCCGATCCCTGTGTCGCAGACCGCGAACCTCAATGCACCCGCAGTTGTGTTCTCGGGGTCAGATTCAACTCGAACGATTACCTCCCCCTTTTCCGTGAACTTAATGGCGTTCCCAATGAGATTGATGAGGACTTGCCGCAGCCGCGCCGGATCGCCTACCAGAGCCGTGGAGACCCCGGGGGCGATGCGAAGCGCCAGTTCCAGTCCCTTCTCGTGGGCGCGGATCGCCATGATTTCGAGAGCCCTGTCGAGAACCTCGCCAAGATCGAAGTCGAGGCTCTCGAGAGTCAGGTGACCAGACTCCACTTTCGAAAGGTCGAGGATGTCATTGATCAAATCCAGTAGTTGACTCCCCGCTTTCCTGAAGATCCGTACGTACTCGCGCTGCTCCGACGCCAACGAGGTTTCCCACAGCAGATCCGCCATCCCGATGATGGCGTTCATCGGCGTCCGAATCTCGTGGCTCATGCGGGCGAGAAAGTCGCTCTTGGCGCTGTTCGCGTCCTCGGCGGCTTTCTTTGCCTCCTCTAGCGCGTCATCCAGGCGCTTGCGCTCCGTGACGTCGCGCGCGGCCGCGAAAACGCCCTTCAGCGCCCTGTCCCGATCATAGAAGGTGGTCGCGTTGTAGGACACCACGGTCTCCTTGCCGTCCCTGGTGCGTGCGGTGAGCTCATAGTTGGTGAGCTTTTTCTCGCTGAGCACCAGCTTGATGCCCGCCTCGGCCCGTTCCGGGTCGGTGAAGTAGCTCTTGAACGGCGCGCCGATCAGCTCGTCGCGCGTACAACCGGTGAGCGCCTCCATCTGCTTGTTGACGTCGGTGATGATGCCTTGCGGATCGGTGGTCATGATCGCGTCGATGTTGGATTCGATGAGCGAGCGCGTGTAGAACTGCTGGTCGCGCAGGCGCTGATCGAGCTTCATCCGCTCCTCCTCGACCTGCTTTCGAGCGGTATTGTCGGTACCGATCAACAGGTAGCCGATGATGGCGTCCTGGGCGTCGCGCAGCGCCGTGACCGACACCACCGCGGGGAACCGGCTCCCGTCCTTGCGGATGTAGGTCAGCTCGTAGATGTCCTCGATCCCGCGCGAGGCCTTGAATACCAACGCCTCAAAGCCGGGCGTAATCGAAGTGCCAAGTTCGACGCTTAGCGCCTTGGCGCGCGCGATCACTTCCTGCGGATCGGAAATATCTGCCGGGGTGATCTTGTTCATCACTTCGGCGGCCGTGTAACCCAGCATTCGCTCGGCGCCGACGTTGAAAATCTGAATGACGCCCTTCGCGTCGGTGGCGATGC
>JBDTPJ010000019.1:0-40821 GCA_039932755.1 Betaproteobacteria bacterium | reverse complement strand
CCTCGCGCTTGTATTCCTGCTTGGGATTCTTCTGCGCATAGCCGCGCAGGTGGATACCCTGGCGAAGGTGGTCCAGCGCCGCCAGATGATCGCGCCAATGGTGATCGAGCGTCTGCAGCATCAGGCTGCGCTCGAACTGGCGCATCAGTTCCGGGCCGACACTGGCCTCGCGCTCGCGCCAGGAGGACTCGGCCAGGTCGACAATTCGCTCGCGCATCGCTTCGTCGGTCAGCTCGGCGTTGTCCTTCATCCATTCGGCGACCGGCGCATTGATCTGGTAATCGCCGGCGAGCACTTTGGTGAGCGCAGGCACGTCCCATTGCTCCTCGACCGATTCCGGCGGCACATGCAGCCTGACCGTGTCCTCGACCTGCCCGCGTACCATGTTGCGGATCGTGTCGGCGACATCGTCGCCTTCCAGCAATTCGTTGCGCTGCTGATAGATCACGCGCCGCTGGTCATTGGCCACGTCGTCGTATTCGAGCAGTTGCTTGCGAATGTCGAAGTTGCGCGACTCGACGCGGTTCTGCGCCTTGGCGATCGAGCGATTGACGATCGGATGTTCGATGGGCTCGCCGTCGGGCATCTTCAACTTGGTCATGATCGTGCCCAGCCGCTCGCCACCGAAAATGCGTAGCAGGGGATCTTCCAGCGACAAGTAGAAGCGTGAGCTGCCGGGGTCGCCTTGGCGTCCGGCACGACCCCGCAACTGGTTGTCGATGCGGCGTGATTCGTGGCGCTCGGTACCGACGATATGCAGGCCGCCGGACTTCAATACCGTGTCGTGGCGCACCTGCCAGTCGGCACGCATCTTGGCGATCTCGCGCTCCTTCTCCGACGGCAGCAGCGCCTCGTCGTCGCGGAGCTTGAGGATGAGCGGCTCGAGCGTGCCACCCAGCACGATGTCCGTGCCGCGGCCGGCCATGTTGGTGGCGATGGTGATGGCGCCGGTGGTGCCCGCCTGGGCGATGATCTCGGCCTCACGGGCGTGCTGCTTGGCGTTGAGCACCTGGTGCGGCAATTTTTCCTTTTCCAGGAACTTTGCGAGCATTTCCGAATTTTCGATCGACGTGGTGCCGACGAGCACTGGCTGGCCCCGCTTATGGCAATCCTTGATATCGCCGAGGATGGCATCGACCTTTTCCTGGAACGTGCGGAATACCAGGTCGTTTTCGTCCTTGCGCACCATCGGCTGGTGCGTCGGAATGACCACCGTTTCAAGGTGATAGATCTGCTCGAACTCGAAGGCTTCGGTGTCGGCCGTGCCGGTCATGCCCGCCAGTTTTCCGTACATGCGGAAGTAGTTCTGGAAGGTGATCGACGCCAGCGTCTGGTTCTCGCGCTGGATGTTGACGCCTTCCTTGGCCTCGACCGCCTGGTGCAGGCCATCGGACCAGCGGCGGCCTGACATGAGGCGGCCGGTGAACTCATCCACGATCACGACTTCGCCGTTCTGCACCACGTAATGCTGGTCACGGTGGAACAGCGAGTGTGCGCGCAACGCAGCGTACAGGTGATGCACCAGCGAAATGTTGTGTGCGTCGTAGAGGCTGGAGCCCGCCGGGATGAGTCCGGCCTTGGACAGGATGGCCTCCGTGTGTTCATGGCCGACTTCCGACAGCAGCACCGTATGGGCCTTTTCGTCCACCCAGAAATCGCCCGTGCCGCTTTCCTCGGTCTGCCGCGAAAGCTGTGGCACGAGGGCGTTCAGGCGGTTGTACATCTCGACGTTGTCGTCGGCCTGACCGGAGATGATGAGCGGCGTGCGCGCTTCGTCGATCAGGATCGAGTCGACTTCATCGACGATCGCATAGTTCAGCGCGCGCTGTACGCGTTCCCCGGGCGAGAACACCATGTTGTCGCGCAGGTAATCGAAGCCGTATTCATTGTTGGTGCCGTAGGTAATGTCGGCGTTGTACGCGACCTGCTTGTCCGCGTGGTTCATCTGCGAAAGATTGACACCCACCGTCAGGCCAAGGAATTTGTAGATCCGCCCCATCCAGTCGGCGTCGCGCTGCGCCAGATAATCGTTGACGGTGACCAGGTGCACACCCTTGCCGGTCAGCGCGTTCAGGTATGCAGGCAGTGTCGCGACCAGCGTCTTGCCTTCGCCGGTGCGCATTTCGGAGATCTTGCCGTTGTGCAGCGCCATGCCGCCCATGAGCTGGACGTCGAAATGGCGCATCGACAGCGCACGCTTGCCGGCCTCCCGGACCACGGCGAACGCCTCGGGCAACAGGTCGTCCAGCGCCTCGCCGTTGGCCACGCGACCTCTGAATTCGGTGGTCTTGGACTTCAGCGCATCGTCCGACAGCGCCGCCATCGCGGGCTCAAGCGCGTTGATCTCGCGCACCACCTGGCCGTATTGCTTGAGCAGGCGCTCGTTGCGGCTGCCGAATATGCGGGTGAGGATGTTCGAAATCATAGGGAGTTGGTGCGCAGGCTCAACGAAGGCATATCAGTTGCCACAGCCAATATGCCGTATCTCATTCGCGAAATGTTCCGCCGGGCGGGACAAATAACAAGGGGTGAGAACACCCTCACCCCTCATCTGGCACCTTGTTTGGCACCAACATTCTCGCCGTCCGTACCTTGAACCTTGTGGGATCAGCCGGGTGCTTGCAGGAACCGGGCGGGATTTTGTGGCGTGCCGTTCAGACGAACCTCGAAGTGCAGATGAGGCCCCGTCGACCGGCCGGTGGTGCCGACCGAGGCGATCCGCTGCCCGGCCAAAACCAGATCGCCTTCCTTGACCAACAGCGTGGACGCATGCGCATAGCGCGAAACCAGTCCGTTTCCGTGGTCGATCTCGATCATTTTACCATACTGGGCGTGCCAGTCCGCGTACACCACCTTCCCGCTCGCGGCGGCAACGATCGATGTCCCGCTCTCAGCCGGAAAATCGATGCCTTCATGCATGGATTGTTGACCAGTGAACGGATCGATACGGTATCCGAAATTCGACGAGTACCAACCTTCGATGATCGGATACTTCGAGGGCAGGAACTTGCGATTGGCCGAATCCTGCACGAGGAGCGCTTCCAGAACGGACATCTGATCGGAACGCTCATCAACCTGCCGCGCCAGCTTTTCCACCAGGTCGGAGAATTCCCGCACAGACAGGTTACGCGACGGCATCGTCGATTCCGCGCCACCGCGTCCCGGCGCTGCCCCGGTGGGCAGGAATGGCAGTTCCTGCGGCTTCAAGCCCGCCGATTTCGCCAGCCGTTCGCCCATGCCGTCGAGTCGCAGCACCCGTGCCTGCAACTCGCCCAGGCGCAGCGCCATCGCATTGAGGTGACCTTGCACCTTTTCCTCAACGCGTTGGGCTTCTTCCCGCTGATCGGCCAGGATGAATGCCTGCAGCAACGGATGCTGCACGGCCGCTGCCCATTTCAATGTCACGAAATTGAACATGAACGTGAACACGAGGAAGAGGACCAGAAGCGAAAATCCACCGGCCGCCCAATGGCGCCAGTCAAGCGTGATGGTGCGCGCTCGCGCGCTCGCCCCCGTCACCAGAATGATGTTCAATCGCGTACCCTCTCATTTTGCGCGGCGCATGGGCACCGGACCACCACTCGTCGACGCCTGCTCGTCTGCCTGCAATGACCAAACCACCCTTCCCGCAACCTTTGTCCCGGCTCCTGGCCACCGACGCGATGGTCGCTGGCTGGCATGCTCGGGCAATGGCCGAGGCCGAGCTTACCTCCGCCGTTCGCCGCCTCCTCCCGCGCGCGCTTGCCGAGCGGGTTCGTGTCGCCGAAGCCGCGGACGCCACACTGACCCTGGCTGCCACCAGCGGAACGATCGCGGCGGTCGTCCGTCAGCGCTTGCCGGACATCCTCGGGAGTCTCCAGCGGGAAGGCTGCAACTTTACTGAAATCCGGGTGCGGGTGCAAGTTCGGCTCGAGCCGGCCGAATCGGCGAAACGCCTGAAAATTCAACGGGAAAGGGTCGATGCGGCGCCATTGCGCCGATTGGCGGAGAACCTCGCGGAAGGTCCGCTCAAGACGGCCGTACTCAAGCTGGCCCGGCGCGTCTAGGCCCAGCGCCAGCCAACGCCTTCAGACCAGGAGCATTCTCTCGAAAGCGTAGAACAACAGGACGCCCGCGAGCAGGAAGATCGTGTATTTGACGACTTGCACGATAAAGCGCAGGTAACGGCGGTCCTTCTTGAACAGAAAGAGAATCGCCGAAACGACGATGGCGGCCAGCGCCAGGAACAGCAGGAACCGGACGAGGATCACGCGGGCTGAAAGGCCCAATCCTGGAACGCGGTCGGCACGGTCGCCTCGTCGTTGAACGTGACGATCTCGTACGCCTCGGGACGCGCCAGTAGTGCCCGTGCCAGCTGGTTGTTGAGCCCGTGGCCGGACTTGAAGGCGGTGTACTGGCCGATGAGCGGATGACCCAGCAGATAAATGTCGCCGATTGCATCCAGCACCTTGTGGCGCACGAATTCATTGTCGTAGCGCAGGCCCTCGCTGTTTAGCACCTTGAATTCGTCCAGCACAATGGCGTTCTGAAGGCTGCCGCCTAAGCCCAAGCCTGCGGCGCGCATGGCGTCGACGTCCTGCATGAAGCCGAAAGTGCGCGCGCGCGCGACTTCCTTGGCGTAGGAATTCTCGGCGAAATCGATCACCACTTGCCGGTTTTCGGAACCGAACACCGGATGCGGAAAGTCGATCGTGAAGTCGAGCTTGAATCCGTCAAACGGCTCGAACCGTGCCCACTTGTCGCCGTCGGCGACCTCCACCGTTTCCCGCACACGCACGTAGCGCTTGCGCGCAGACTGCTCGACGATGCCCGCCGATTGCAGCAGGAATACGAAGGGTCCCGCGCTGCCATCCATGATCGGAATTTCCGGCCCGGAGACATCCACGAACAGGTTGTCGATGCCCAGCCCGGCGAGCGCCGACATGAGGTGCTCGACCGTGGAAATGCTGGTGGCGCCCTGCTTGAGCGTGGACGAAAGGCGGGTGTCGCCAACATTGGCCGCAATCGCGGGCAACGCAACTGCCTGCGGCAAGTCCGTGCGATTGAACACGATTCCCGTGTCCGCCGGTGCGGGGCGCATCACCAGGTCAACGCGCGCGCCTGTATGCAATCCCACGCCAGTGGTCTTGATCGAAGCTTTGAGCGTGCGTTGTTTCAGCATGGATTCAGCGTACGGAAACAGCTCTGTGTAGAAAGTAAAAGCTCATGAATACCACGGCGGTTCAAGGAGTTAGCACGCCATTATACCACCCGACCCCGCCTTCATGACGGAGCCGGTCACGTCGCCTCATCAATCGGCCTGCTTGCGCAGGAAAGCAGGAATGTCCGCAGCGTCGAACGACGGCGCGGCACCGACGCCCGGCGAGCTGCGCCCTTTGCGGATCACGGCCGGTGCCTCCATCCGGTCATAGTCGATCGTCTCGGTGATCTGCATCCCCATGCCATCGGTGCCAGTGCGCTGTTCCACCAACGTCGACTCGAGAATGGCAAGCTTGGGCGGACGTTTGGCGATAACTGCCGCACCACCCAGGCCAGTGGCGATCATCGTGACGCGCAGGTCGGCGCCCATGGCGTCATCGATCACCGTGCCCACGATCACCATCGCGTCTTCCGCGGTGAATTCCTTGATCGTGTTCATCACTTCGTAGTACTCGCGCATCTTGAGTCCGGCCGAGGCGGTGACATTGACCAGCACACCGCGCGCGCCGGCGAGATTCACGTCTTCCAGCAACGGGCTCTTGACCGCCTGCTCCGCCGCGACCCGCCCCCGCGTCTCACCGCTCGCCGTTGCGGAACCCATCATCGCCATACCGACCTCGCCCATCACCGTACGCACGTCGGCGAAGTCGACATTGACCAGCCCCGGATTGTTGATGACCTCGGCGATGCCGGACACCGCGCCGTGCAGCACGTCGTTGGCCGCGGCGTAGGCTTCGAGCAGTCCGATGTCTTCGCCCAGGACCGTGATGAGTTTGTCGTTGGGGATGATGATGAGGGAGTCCACTTTCTTCTGGAGTTCCTCGATGCCCGCCTGTGCGACCTTTTCCCGCTTGCCTTCGAAGCGGAACGGACGCGTGACCACGGCCACGGTCAGGATGCCCAGGCTCTTGGCAATGTCCGCGATGACCGGCGCGGCGCCGGTCCCCGTGCCGCCACCCATGCCTGCCGTGATGAACAGCATGTCCGCGCCGGTGATCATTTCGGCGATGCGGTCACGGTCCTCCATCGCCGCGTCGCGTCCGATCTCCGGTTTGGCGCCCGCACCCAAGCCACGGGTCAGCGTGGAACCCAGCTGCAATTGCGTGCGCGCCGTTGAACGGCGCAGCGCCTGCGCGTCGGTGTTGGCGCAAATGAAATCCACCCCCGACAGGCCCCGCTCGATCATGTGTTCGACGGCGTTCCCGCCGCAACCGCCCACGCCGATGACCTTGATGATTGCGCCGTCCTGCGGCGCCTGGTCGATGATTTCAAACATGGTGTGCTCCTTTTCCTGTCAAATGAAATTACAAACCATTGCGATGGCAATCATTGCTTTTCTACATGCACCTTCCGCAATAAATCGTGTGCTAAGTTGGCAAATGAGCCACCGATTTATTGGAATCTCTCCTCGAACCAAAGTAGGTTTGCACCTTAATTCGCTCGTCAAAAGTTTGCTTTGAACCAGAGCTTCATCCGTTCGGCGGCGCCGCCCAGGCCCGCCACCTGTGCCCGCGCCGCTTCGCCGCTTAAGAACTGGTCGCGACCTTCCAGCAGCAGCCCGACAGCGGTGGCGTAACGCGGACTGCGCACGACGTCGGCCAGGCCGCCCATGTAGGTCGGGGCACCGATGCGCACCGGCATATGAAAGACTTCCTCGCCCAGTTCGGTGATGCCCTGCAGCAGTGCCGAGCCGCCGGTAATCACGACACCCGACGAAATCATTTCCTCGAACCCGCTGCGGCGCACTTCCGACTGCACGAACTGGAACAACTCCTCGATCCGCGGCTCGATGACCTCGGCCAGCATGGGGCGCGACAATTTGCGCGGACTGCGTTCGCCCACACCCGGCACCTCGATGATGTCGTTTGGGTCCGCCAGCTGCCGCAACGCGCAGCCATAGCGAATCTTGAGTTCCTCCGCTTCCTTGGTCGGCGTGCGCAAGGTCATGGCGATGTCGTTGGTGACCTGGTCCCCGGCAATCGGGATGACGGCGGTGTGTCGGATCGCGCCACCGGCATAGACCGCGATGTCCGACGTGCCGCCACCGATGTCGATCAGGCACACTCCCAGATCTTTTTCGTCGTCCGAGAGCACGGCGCGCGCGGAGGCCAAAGGCTGTAGCACGACATCGAGCACCTCCAGCCCGCAGCGGCGAATGCATTTGGTGACGTTCTCAACAGCAGATACGGCGCCGGTGACGATATGCACGTCCACTTCCAGCCGGACCCCACTCATGCCGAGCGGCTCGCGCACATCTTCCTGCCCGTCGATGGTGAAGCCCTGCGGCGCGATTTTCAGGATCTGCTGGTCGTTCGGGATCGGAATGGCCTTGGCGGTTTCCACCACGCGGTCAATGTCGGCCTGCGTCACTTCTTTTTCCTTGATCGCGACCATCCCGTGCGACGAATAGCAGCGGATGTGGCTGCCCGCGATGCCCGTGTAGACCGACTTGATCTGGCAATCGGCCATCAACTCGGCTTCCTCGAGCACGCGCTGGATCGACGCCATCGTGGCCTCGATATTGACCACCACGCCCTTCTTCAATCCGCGCGACGGTTGCGTACCCATCCCGATCACGTTGAGCGCACCGTCCGCGCCAACCTCCGCGACGATCGCAACGATTTTCGACGTGCCGATGTCGAGGCCCACCACCAGGTTCTTGCTGTCTTTCACCATGCATCGTCCCTTGAACTTTCCTAAGCGGCCGGCTTGCCGGACTTCTCGCGAAATTGCGGCAGGCGTGCGGCGAATCCGTTCCGATACCGCAGATCCACGGAATCCACGCGGGTGCCGGCGCGTGACAGCGCGCCGAGTGTCCGTGGCTGCACGGCCACGAAGCGGGCAAGTCGCGCATCCGGATCGTCGCGGCCGAGCTCAATAGTGAGGGGCCCCTGCGGCCCCGCCGCCTTGATCTGCCAACCGCCGCGAGGCGAAAGGCGGAGTGTCCGAAGTCCCAGCGCAAGGGGCGCGAGGCGCGAGGACCATGCACGATATTGCGCGGTCATTTCCGTGGATCGGCCGTCGGGCCCCTCGAAGGCTGGCAGATCGTCCTTCGCGTCCGCGACAAACACCTCGCCTTGCGCGTTTACGAGCGACCCGTCGTTCCAGCGTGCAAAGGGCGCGTGTTCTTCCACCGTGACTTCGAGTCGATGCGGCCACTGCCGGCGCAAGGCCACGTTGCGCACCCAGGGCAACTGCGCGAGTGCCCGGCGTGCGCGATCCAAGTCCATGGTGAAGAACGTGCCGGTCAGTTCCTCGCGGACGACCGCTTCGAGGTACGCCGCGTTGGCGCGCACGAGCGGGCTGGTCACGACCACCTCGCGCAGCGCAAACATGGGCTGGCGCACGACCCAGGTCACGCCGGTCCATGCCAATGCGATTGCGATCAGAACGCCGAGCGTAGCGGCGATCGCGTTCATCTGCTTCGCGTCATCCCACATGGGCGCCCCGCAGGATTTCCACGCACAGGTCAGGAAACGACATTCCCGTTTGTTTCGCCGCCATCGGCACCAGGCTGTGCGGCGTCATACCCGGCGACGTGTTCACCTCGAGGAACGAGTACGAGCCATCGCCGCGCAGGATGAGGTCGAGGCGGCCCCAGCCGCTGCAGCCTACGAGGTCGAAGGCAGCAAGCGCGGCCGCGCGGATTTCCAGTTCGCGGCCTTCCGGCAAGCCGGCTGGACATTGGTACTTGGTGTCGTCCGAGAAATATTTGCTGTGGTAGTCGTAGTTGCCTTGCGGCGCTTCGATCCTGATCAACGGCAGTGCGCGGCCGTTCAGGATCGACGCCGTGAGTTCCGCGCCCGCGACAAATTCCTCGACAAGCACGAGGCTGTCGTGCTTTGCGGCAGCCGTGTAGGCGAGTGCCATTTCGTCGTGATCGACCTTGGAGACCTTGGTGATGCCGATCGTTGAACCTTCGCGTGCCGGCTTGACGATCAGCGGCAGCCCAAGTTCCGCGACAACACGCATCCAGTCCGTCCGCATGTCCACCACGCGATACTTCGGCGTCGGAATGCCGCTTGCGAGCCAGACCAGCTTGGTGCGCCACTTGTCCATCGCCAGTGCCGAGGCCATCACGCCGCTTCCGGTGTAGGGGATGCCCAGCGTTTCCAGCGCGCCCTGCACCGTGCCGTCCTCGCCGAAGCGGCCATGCAGGGCGATAAAGGCGCGTACGAAGCCCTCGCGTTTGAGGTCGAACAAATCCCGCTCGGCGGGATCGAATGGATGCGCGTCCACGCCTTTTTCGCGAAGCGCCGCGAGAACGCCTTTGCCCGACATGAGCGAGACCTCGCGCTCGGCCGAGGGACCGCCTTGCAGGACCGCGACTTTGCCGAACTCGCTCATCCGGCCACCTCGCCGACGACGCGCACTTCGGGCTCCAAGTCCACGCCGGTCTTCGCGCGCACGGTCTCGCGCACCCGCGCAATCAATGCTTCGATATCTGTCGCCCGTGCCTGGCTGCGTGGATTCACGATGAAGTTGGCGTGCTTGTCGGATACGAACGCGCCGCCGATACGGGTACCCTTCAGACCACAGGACTCGATCAACCGCGCGGCGTGATCGTGCGGCGGATTGCGGAACACGCTGCCAGCGTTGGGAAGGTCGAGCGGCTGCGAGAGAATTCGCTTGGCCAGGAGCTCCCTGATCCGGGCGCGCGCGGTATCCGCGTCGCCTTGTGGAAAGCGGAACCATCCTGCCGTGAATAATCCTCCCACGCGTGCGACCTCATTTGCCAATGACGCCGCTTCGCCATCGCAAAGATAGAGGACGCTGCGGTACCCGATTCTGTAGTCGGTGGGCGTGCGCACGGCGAAACTGCCGTCGCGGCGAAGGACTTCGACTCGAGCCACGAAATTCCACGTCTCGCCACCGTAGCAACCCGCATTCATCGCCAGCGCGCCACCGATCGTGCCCGGAATCCCGGCCAGGAATTCCGCCTGGGCGCAACCGTGATTCGCGGCGAAGCGCGCCAGCTTCGGACAGGCGAGCCCGGCCTCGGCGTAGATCAGTCCATCCGCAACAGCAAGCGCCGCGCCCGGGTTGTGCAAAACGACGACGGTGCCGCGCACGCCACCGTCACGAATCAGCGTGTTGCTTCCCAGGCCGAGGACCAGGAGCGGCTCGGTTGCGGATAGCTGGCCCAGGAACGCGGCAAGATCGTCGCGGTCGGCAGGAAGGTAGAGCGTATCCGCGCTGCCCCCGGCGCGCCAGCTCGTGTATTTCGCCAGCGGCGCCGTGTGCGCAAGTTTTCCCCGCAAACCCTTGAAGCGTACCGGCTCGGTCATCATCATGCCGTCACCAGCTGTTGCGGCGTGCTGCCGATCGACCCTGCGCCCATCGTGAGCACGACATCGCCGCCGCGGACAATGCTGCGCAACGTCGCGGGCAGGTCCGCGATGTCGTCGACGAAGACCGGCTCGACCTTGCCCGCCACACGCAGAGCACGAGCCAGCGCGCGCCCGTCGGCCGCAACGATAGGCAACTCGCCTGCCGGATAGACTTCGGCCAATACCACCGCATCGGCCGTGGACAACACGCGCACGAAATCCTCGAACAGGTCGCGTGTGCGTGTGTAGCGATGCGGCTGGAACGCGAGCACCAGGCGCCGTCCCGGAAAGCTCGCGCGCACGGCGGCCAGAGTGGCTTCCATTTCCACCGGATGGTGGCCATAGTCGTCGATCAGCGTGTACGCGCCGCCGCCGTCGATTCGCACGTCGCCGTAGCGCTGGAATCGCCGGTCCACACCCTTGAAGTCCGCGAGCGCCGTGGCGATGGCCGCGTCGGAAACGCCGGTTTCGCGGCCCACGGCGATCGCCGCCAGCGCATTTTGCACGTTGTGCACGCCGGCAAGCGCAAGTTCGATCGTCACATCCGGGTGCCCCTTGGCGCGCGCGGTGAAACGCATACTGCCTCCCAGGTTCACCACGTCAACGGCCTGCAGGTCCGCGCCGTCGTTCAAGCCATAGGTCACGCGCGGCTTGGTCACCTCGGGCAGGATCTCGCGCACATTCGCGTCATCGACACAGACCACTGCGACGCCATAGAACGGGAGGCGCTGCAGGAAATCGACGAACGCGCGCTTGAGTTTCGCGAAGTCGTGCTCGTAGGTTTCCATGTGGTCGGCGTCGATGTTCGTGACTACGGCCATCACCGGTGACAGATAGAGGAACGACGCGTCGGACTCGTCCGCCTCGGCCACCAGGAACTCGCCCTTGCCCAGCCTCGCGTTGGCATCCGCGGACAGGAGCCTGCCGCCGATCACGAAGGTCGGGTCGAGGCCGCCTTCTGCGAGAACGGACGCAATTAAGCTGGTGGTGGTGGTCTTGCCGTGCGTACCCGCGACCGCGACCCCCTGCTTCAGGCGCATCAGTTCGGCCAGCATCAGCGCCCGCGGCACCACCGGCACGCCACGCGCACGCGCCGCGACGACCTCCGGATTGTCGGCCGCCACCGCGGTCGAGACCACCACCGCGTCAGCGTCGGCGACATTCGCGGCCGCATGGCCTATCGTGATGCTCGCGCCGAGCCGCGCAAGCCTGCGCGTGACGACGCTCTCGGCCAGGTCCGAACCGGTGATGACATATCCCTGGGTCACGAGGACCTCGGCGATGCCGCTCATGCCGGACCCGCCGATGCCGACAAAGTGCAAGCGCTTGACCTTGTGCTTCATCGCTGCGCAAGCTCCGCACACACCGCCGCAACGCGCACCGCGGCGTCGCGCTTGCCCAGCGTGTAGGCAGCTTCGGCCATTGCGCGTGCACGCGGCCGGTCCAGCAAGCGCAGGATGCCGGCGAGCCGATCCGCCGAGAGTTGATCCTGGGGTTCCTTCCACGCGGCGTCGGCATCGACCAGGAATTGCGCATTCGCGCTCTGCTCGTCGGCAATGGCGCCTGGTAAGGGCACCACGATCGCGCCCAGGCCCACCGCAGCCAGCTCAGCAACTGTCAGGCCGCCGCCGCGACAGATCACGAAGTCCGCCCACGCATAACGCGCCGCCATGTCATCGATGAACGCGACGCACTCGCCGTTCACGCCGTGCCGGGCGTAAGCCGCACGGAGTTCGGCAATCAATTTTTCTCCTGCCTGATGTACCACCAGCGGTCGGTCCGACGGCGAAAGCTTGGCGAGTGCGGCGGGAACCAGGTTGTTGAGGCCCCTTGCGCCCAAGCTGCCTCCAAGCACCAGCAGGCGCATCGGTCCGCTGCGGCCGGTGAATCGCTGGGCGGGTGTGGGCAAGCTGCAAATGGGATCGCGCATCGGATTGCCGACCCATTCGACCCGCTTGGCGTGTGCACCACGCAGTGCCTGCGGGAAGCCCAGCAGGATCCTGTCCGCACCATAGGCAAGCACGCGTGTCGCCAGTCCCGCCACGGCATTGGAATCGTGCAAAACGAGCGGCCTGCCGGCGGCGGTACCCATGAGTCCGCCTGGAAACGACGCAAAGCCGCCGAAGCCAAGCACGACATCGGGTTTTCTGTGGCGAATGATCTTGCGCGCATCCATGCATGCGCGCATCAGCGCATAGGGACCGAGCAGCAGGGTGCGCAAACCCTTGCCGCGCACGCCGCGAAACGAGACGCCCTCGAACTCCACGCCATGCTGCGGAACGAGCTTCGATTCGATGCCTTCGCGCGTGCCGAGCCAGAACACGCCCGCGCCCAGCGCTGCAAGTTTGGCCGCCACCGCCAATCCTGGAAACACATGTCCACCCGTTCCGCCAGTCGTGATCATCACCACCATCACAGAACGAACCCGCGCAGCAGGCGCCGGTTTTCGAAATCGATGCGCATCAGGATCGCAAGCGCAATGCAATTGGCGACGATGCCGCTGCCGCCGAACGACAGGAGCGGCAACGTGAGGCCCTTGGTCGGCAGCACGCCCACGTTCACGCCGATGTTGATGAACGCCTGCACACCGATCCACACGCCGATACCTTGCGCAACCAGCGCCGCGAAGGATCGCTCGAGACGCGCCGCCTGCCGGCCGATCGCATAGGCGCGATACAAGAGCCAGATGAACAGCGCGATCACCAGAGCCACACCGACGAAGCCCAGCTCCTCAGCCACGACCGCGAGCAGGAAATCCGTGTGCGCCTCGGGCAGGAAAAGTAACTTCTCGACCGAGGACCCCAGTCCGACGCCGAACCATTCGCCCCGTCCGAAGGCGATCAGCGAATGCGACAACTGATAACCCTTGCCCAGCGGGTCGGACCACGGGTCGAGAAACGCAGTCAGACGCTGCAGGCGGTAGGGTGCGGCGACCAGGATCGTGCCAAGCGCAAAGGGGAGCAGCAGCGCAAGGCCTAGAAACAGCCGCCAGTCGAGGCCTCCCAGGAACAGGATGCCGAAGGCGATCGCCAGGATGACGACGAATGCGCCGAAGTCCGGTTCGATGAGCAGCAAGCCACCCACGAGCACCATGACCGCGAACAGCGGCAGGAACCCGCGTACCAGTGTTCGCTTCAACGGCTGTTCGGCGGTGAGGAATGCCGCGCGCCGGACGGCGTAACTGGCCGCATACAGCACGACGGCCAGCTTCATGAATTCCGAAGGCTGCACGTTGACGACGAACAGTGACAGCCAGCGCCGTGAACCGTTGACGGACTTGCCGATGCCGGGAATCAGCACCAGCACCAGCAGTATGGCGCCGGCGATGAAGATCCAGGGCGCCATTCGCTCCCACGCCTTCACCGGAACCTGGAGCGCGACGCCAGCCGCCGCCAGGCCGACAGCGAGGAAGATGCCGTGGCGCATGAGGAAATACCACGCGCGGTTTCCGGTGTGCGCGGACGCTTCGGACATCGCGATCGACGCCGAATAGACCATCACGAGACCGAATGCCAACAATAGCAACGTCGTCCAGGCAAGCGACGCGTCATAGGTCAGCATGGCGCGCGCGTGGCGTGAGCCAGCACCTGCGCCGCTCGTGCCGCCAAAAAACGGCGCGGTCGCAGCATGCCTGAAGGGCGTGCCAAGGGATGCCGTGAGCGTCACCCGCTTACGCATGGGCAAGCTCCCGGGTCGTGACCAGCGCAGTAAACCTCTCGCCTCTTTCAATGTAGCCGCTGAACTGGTCCAGGCTCGCGCACGCGGGCGACAAAAGTACCGCGTCGCCCGGCCGAGCCAGGACAAGGGCGCGCGCGACCGCCGCCTCGAGCGTGCCGACGACTTCGATCGTCGCGCGCGAACCTTCCAGCGCACGCGCAAGCAAGGGCGCGTCGCGCCCGATCAGAAGGGCAGCACGACAGTCCGCATCGACGGCCGCCCTGAGTGGATGGAAGTCCTGGCCCTTGCCGTCGCCGCCGCAGATCAGCACCGCCGGCCTGCCGATCCCGTCGAGTGCGGCCTGCGTGGCGACCACCGTCGTCGCCTTGGAGTCATTGATGAACATCACGCCCCCGCTTTCCGCCACCCGTTCCATCCGGTGGGGAAGGCCCCGGAAAATGCGCAGCGCATCGAGCACGCGGCGGTCGATTCGCGCGACCGTCGATGTGAGCGCCAGTGCGGCCAGCGCGTTCAGCGCATTGTGGCGACCCACTAGCGCCAGAGAATCGGCCGGAAGGAGCAATTCGCCGCCACGCGCGAGCCAGGTGGAGCCGTGAAATTCAACCAGGCCCCACTGACCTTCCTCCGCCGGCACGCTTGCTCCAAAGCTGTCGACTGTGCGGCCGACGATGCGCATCGCCAGAGATCGTGAGTCGTCGCGATTCAGGACCTGCACGCCGCCGCCCGCGAAGATACCGGCCTTGGCCGCCGCATACTCGTCCATGCCGGCGTAGCGATCGAGGTGGTTGTCGGTGACGTTGAGGACCGCGGACGCGACGGGCGCGAGCGATTTTGTCGTCTCCAGCTGGAAACTGGACAACTCCAACACGAATACATCGGGCCAGGGCTGGCCTGCCTCGAAGGGCGCGATGGCGTCGAGGACGGCGTCGCCAATGTTGCCTGCAACCACGGTGGAAAGCCCGGCCGCCCGACACAGCGCACCGGCCAATGCCGTCACGGTCGACTTGCCGTTGGAACCCGTGATGGCGAGCACCTTTTGTCCGGAGGGCAGCGCGCGCGCAAAAATTTCGATGTCGCCGGCAAGTTCGGCGCCCTGCGCCACAGCGGCGGCAACGGCCGACTGCGCCTTGGCCACGCCGGGACTGATCGCGATCAGGTCGGCACCGGCCAGCGTTGCCTCGGTGAACGGTCCCGATGCAAGTGCGACGGGCGGACGCAGCGCGGCAAGGTCAACAGCGTGAGGTGGCACGGCGCGCGTATCGGCAACCCGCACCATCGCGCCGTGGCCGGCGAGATAGCGTGCCAGCGACAGCCCGGTCATCCCCGCGCCCAGCACCACCACGTTGCGATCGGTGTAGTCCATGTCAGTGGCGAAGGGCCGCCCCGAGGTACTGATTGCGCCCCCCTGGAGGCAGCAAGCGAAGCGAGCATGGGGGTTGTTCCCAGTACCGAAGGGCCGCCCCGAGGTACTGACTGCGCCCCCTTGGGGGCAGCGAGCGAAGCGAGCGTGGGGGTCGTTCCATCTCAGCGCAGCTTCAGCGTGGAAAGGCCGAACAACACGAGGAGCATCGTGATGATCCAGAAGCGGACCACCACCTGATTTTCCTTCCAGCCTTTCAACTCATAGTGGTGATGCAGCGGCGCCATACGGAAGACGCGCTTTCCGGTCAGCTTGAACGACGCCACCTGGACGATGACGGATAGTGTTTCGACAACGAACACACCGCCCATGATGAAGAGCACGATTTCCTGGCGCACGATCACCGCAATGGTGCCAAGCGCCGCGCCCAACGCCAGCGCGCCGACGTCACCCATGAACACGTCCGCCGGATACGCGTTGAACCAGAGGAACCCCAACCCTGCGCCGGCGATCGCGCCGCAGATCACCGTGAGTTCGCCGGCGCCGGGGATGTGCGGAAGGAACAGGTAGCCCGCAAAGTCCGCACGGCTCGTCACGTAGGCAAAAATGCCGAGCGCCGACCCGACCATCACCGTCGGCATGATCGCCAGGCCGTCGAGTCCGTCGGTCAGGTTGACGGCGTTGCTGGTGCCGACGATGACGCAAAATGTCAGCGCGATGAATCCCCACACGCCGAGCGGATAGGACACCGTCTTGAAGAAAGGCACGATGAGGTTGGCCTTGGGCGACAGGTCGATGTTGAACCCGCTGGCCACCCATGCCGAAAGCAGTTTCAGGAATTGCGTGTTGTCTGGCGCGGAAATCGAGAATGCGAGATACACGGCAGCGATCAGGCCGACAACGGATTGCCAGAAGAACTTGGTGCGCGCCGGAAGCCCCTTGGGATTGCGGTGCACGACCTTGCGCCAGTCATCCACCCAGCCGATGGCGCCGAAACCCACGGTCACCAGCAACACCACCCACACAAAGCGATTGGTGAGGTTGCCCCACAGCAGCGTGGTGACGGCGATCGAAACAAGGATCAACGCGCCACCCATCGTTGGCGTGCCCGCCTTGGAGAGGTGCGACTGCGGGCCATCGTCGCGCACCGACTGGCCGATCTTCATGTGGGCAAGCCAGGCGATCATCCGCGGTCCGACCACGAAGGAAATCACGAGTGCAGTCATCGTCGCCAGCACGGCGCGCAACGTGATGTAGCCGAACACGTTGAATGCGCGCGCATATTGTTCGAGACGTTCGGCCAGAAGTACCAGCATCAGTGCGGCCCCCGCATGGCCTGGCCTGTAAGTGCTGCGACGACACGTTCCATTCGCATCGATCGGGAGCCTTTGACCAGGATCGTCACACCGGCAATGGCGGCCTCCCGCACGACTCTCGAAAGTTCCTCAACGCTGGCAACATGCAACGCGCCGTCACCAAATGCCGCGGCGCTTCCCCTGGTCAAATCGCCGGTCGTGAAAAGCCGCAGGACGCCACGCTCCTTCGCGTACGCGCCGATTTCCTGGTGAAATGCCGGTCCCTGCGCGCCGACTTCGCCCATGTCACCCAGCACCAGCCACTTGGCGCCCGGCGCATGTGCGAGCACATCGATGGCGGCACGCACGGAATCGGGATTGGCGTTGTACGTATCGTCGATGACCATCGCGCCCGACATGGCATGAACCGCCGACAACCGGCCGGTGACCGGACGAAACGCCGCCAGTCCAACGACAATGGCTGACAGCGGCAATCGCGCCGCGAGCGCCGCTGCCGTCGCTGCCAATGCGTTGCTGGCCATGTGCCGGCCGGGAACCTGCAACTGGACGCGCGCGTTCCCGGCATAGGTCCGCAATTCGATATCACTGCCCTCCGCGCGCAGCGTGCATCGTGCCGAGACGTCCGCCCAATCGTGGAATCCGAAATCCACTACCGCCGCTCCCACCGCACGTGCGGCGGCGCGCCACTTGTCGGCGTGGGCGTCGTCGGCGTTGATGACCGCGGTGCCGCGCGGTCGCAGCGACAGGATCGCATCCGCGTGCTCGGCGGCCACTTCGCTCACGCTGTTCATGAACTCCTGGTGCTCGCGCTGCGCGTTGTTGACGAGTGCAATCGTCGGTTGCGCAAGGGCACCGAGTTCGAAGGTTTCACCGCGATGGTTCATGCCCAGTTCCACCACCGCGGCGCGATGCTGTGCGCGCAGGCGCAGCAGCGTGAGCGGCAGACCGATGGCATTGTTGAGGTTGCCCTGCGTGGCCAGCACCACCTCGTCGCCATAGTGGGCGCGAAAGATCGACGCCAGCATTTCCTTCACCGTGGTCTTGCCGTTGCTGCCGACGACGACAGCCAGCGGCAGGTCGAACTTCGCACGCCAGAAGGCCGCCAGGCGGCCCAGCGCGACCATCGGATCCGAAACGGAAATCAAGTCTCCATGCAATGCGTTCGCACGGTCCGCGGCGACCAGTGCCGCCGTGGCGCCCTGCGCAAATGCCGCGGCGACGAATTCATGACCGTCGAAGCGCTCGCCCTTGAGCGCGACGAACAAGTCGCCCGACTCAAGCGTGCGGCTGTCGGTGACCACGCGCTGGAACGCGACGTTCTCGCCAATCAGCTGCCCGTCGATTGCTTTTGCGGCCGTGCCGGTGTCCATCATGCAGTGCTCCACGTCGACAACGCAGCGGTGCTTTCCACGGAGTCCGAAAAAGCCGAGCGCACGCCGCCAGACTCTTGATAAGTCTCGTGTCCCTTGCCGGCGATGAGCACCACGTCGCACGGCGTGGCCGCGGAAATGGCATGGTGGATCGCTTCGCGGCGGTCGAGTTCAATGGTCCAGCGCCGGTTGCCTTCATCGCGCACGCCGCGGGCGACGGCATTGGCGATCGCGGCCGGGTCCTCGGTGCGCGGGTTGTCGCTGGTGACCACGACGCGGTCCGCGAAGCGTGCGGCAATGTGGCCCATTTCCGCGCGTTTTCCTGGATCGCGATCGCCTCCGCACCCGAAGACACAGATCAGTTCACCCGGCGCCGCGACCGCCGGCCGCAATGCGGTGAGCGCTTTTTCCAGGGCATCGGGGGTGTGCGCATAGTCGACGATGACCAGTGGGCGCCCGGATCCGCCGAGCCGCTGCATGCGCCCCGCAGGCGGGTGCAGGCGCGAGATCGCCGTTACCGCAGTGTCGAGCGGGATGTCACTTGCCAGCATGACGCCCAGGACGCCGAGGAGATTCTGGGCATTGAATGTCCCGACCATCGGCGACGCGATCTCCGCCTTGCCCCAGGGTGTATTCACCGCCAGCTTCATGCCGTCGCCGGACATGAGAAGGCTCGTCGCCGCGATGTCCGCGATGGCGAGTCCGTAGGTCAGAAGGCGCGCGCCACGGGAGCGTGCGGCGTCGATGAGGCTTTGGCCGAAGGGGTCGTCGGTGTTGATCACCGCCGTGCGCAGTCCCGGCCAGGTAAACAGCCTGGCCTTGGCCTGTCCGTAGGCCGCCATCGTGTGGTGATAGTCGAGATGGTCGCGGGTCAGGTTGGTGAACAGCGCGACATCGAACTTGACGCCGCACACGCGGCCCTGCTCCAGCCCATGCGACGACACTTCCATCGCTATGCTGGTCGCGCCAGCCGCCTTGAATTGCTTCAGGAGTTCATGCAGCGTGGTAGCGTCGGTGGTGGTGTGCGAGGCCGGCGCCAATGCGCCCACGAGACCGTTGCCCAGTGTGCCCAGGATTCCTGCACGATGCCCGCAGGCGTCCAGCGCGTGGCCGATCCAATGCGCGCAGGACGTCTTGCCGTTGGTGCCAGTAACGCCGACCATCCACAAGTCTCGCGACGGGCTACCGTAGATGAAGTCGGCGATGGCGCCCAGGCGCATTTGCAGGCCTTCGATGGGGAGGTGCGGGACCTGCCAGTTGCGGTCCCACGTGAATCCCGTCGACTCCCACAGCACGGCCGAGGCGCCGCGCGCGATCGCGTCGGGCACGAATTTGCGCCCATCCGCATGCGCTCCGGGATAGGCCGCGAAAGCGACGCCCGGTTCGATGCGTCGGCTGTCCGCGGTAATGCGTCGCGGAAATGAACGCAATTTCGCGAGCAGCGCGGGAACATCCGCAGCGGGAATAGTGAGGGCTGGCGTAGCCACGACCGGTCAGGTTTCCTCGTGGATCTCGCTGCCTTCCGGCGGCAAGACCACGTTGTTGAGCGGCGCGTCGGTGGGTACGCCGAGCATGCGCAGCGCGGCACCCGTGACACTGGAAAAAACCGGTGCTGCTACTACGCCGCCGTAATACTGTCCGGCGTTGGGCTCATCGAGCATCACTGCCACCACCAGCCGCGGGTTCGACACGGGTGCGAAGCCGACGAACGACGCGACGTACTTGTTCACATAGACATGTTTCTCGATCTTGTGCGCGGTCCCCGTCTTGCCCGCGACGCGGTAGCCCGCCACTTGCGCGCGCGGCGCGGTGCCGCCAGGGGAGGTCACCAGCTCGAGCATATGGCGTACGGCACGCGCGGTTTCCGGTGGCAGGACCGGGCGACCCGCCACAAAGCCCTCGGTGCGAAAGAGCGTCGCCGCTTTCACTTCACCGTCGGTGGCAAACATCGTGTAGGCGCGCGCGAGCTGCACGAGGGTGACCGAAATACCATGCCCATAGGACATCGTCGCCTGCTCGATCGGGCGCCAGCTCTTTGCCGGCCGCAGGCGACCCGATACTTCGCCGGGAAAGCCGGTCCGTGGCACCGATCCGAAACCGGCGTTGGAAAACATTTCCCACAGGGTTTCCGATGGCAGGCTCAAGGCGATCTTGGCGGCGCCCACGTTGGATGACTTCTGGATCACCTGCTCGACCGTCAGCGTGCCTTCCGGGTGCGCGTCGTGAACGGTCGCCGAGCCGATGGTGAACGTGCCGGGCGCGGTTTCGATCACCGTGTCCGGGCGCACTTTTCCGGCCGCAAGCGCCGCGGCAATCGTGAACGGCTTCATGGTCGAACCCGGCTCGAACGTGTCGGTCAGTGAGCGGTTGCGCATCTTTTCCGGCGCGACCTTGTTGCGGCTGTTCGGGTTGTAGGTGGGCCAGTTCGCCATCGCCAGGATCTCGCCGGTCTTCACGTCGAGGATGACGATGCCGCCCGCGTGCGCCTTGTTCAGTTCCACGGCTGCTTTCAATTCGCGAAACGCGAGGTATTGCAGCCGCGCATCGATCGAAAGCGCCAGGTCGCGGCCCGCCTGCGGCGCGCGAATGGCGGCGACGTCCTCCACGGCCTCGCTGCGGCGGTTGATGATCACGCGGCGACTGCCGGGAGTTCCTGCGAGCCAGGCTTGCTGCGCCAACTCGATTCCTTCCTGCCCGATGTCGTGGTCGCCGGTGAAGCCCACGATTTGCGCGGTGACCTCGCCGCCCGGATAGAAGCGCCGATACTCGTTCTGGTCGTGCAGTCCCGGAACGCGCAGCGCCATCGCACGTTCGGCGGCTTCAGGCGCGATCTGCCGGGCGAGGAAGGCGAAATCCTCGTTCGCATCGAGCCTCAACTGAAGTTTCTGCGGGGTGGTTTCAAGAATGCCGGCGAGTGCTGCCATCTGTTCCGGCGTCGCATCGAATTTGTCCGGAAACGCCCACAGCGACTTCACCGGCGTGGACAGCGCCAGTGCCTCGCCTGCGCGATCCACGATTCGGCCACGGTGCGCCGGCACTTCGAGTTCGCGCGAGTGCCGCGCCGAACCCTGTCCCTGCAGGAATTCGTTGTCGATCCACTGCAGGTAGAGCGAGCGTGCCAGGAGTACGAAGAACAGGAGCGCCAGCACACCGAACACCAGCGGCGAACGGAATCGCGGCAGCGGCATCGGCGCCACGGCGCCGTTGCGCAGGGCTCTTCCGGAGAGTGGCCTGGCAGCGGCGTTCATTGCACCGTCCCCTTCGCTTCCGGCAGCACCACGACATCGGTGCGCGCAGCCGACGGGAGCTGCATCTTCAGTTGTTCGCGCGCGATCTTTTCCACCCGGGCCGGCATGCCCCAGGTCGACTGCTCGAGTTGAAGTTGACCGTATTCCGTTTCCAGCGCGCGCGCGCCCGCCTGTTCGCGCTCCAGGGCGACGAAGAGGCGCCGTGCATGGTGGCGGGAGGTCACCAGCGACAGTGCGCACACCACGAGCAGGACCAGCAGGACCACGTTGAGCCTGGTCACGCGGCGGCCTCCGCGATGCCGTGCGGCCAGTCGGCGGGCAAGGCGTGCGTGGAGCGCTCGGCGACGCGCATGACGGCGCTTCGCGCGCGAGGATTGCGCGCAATCTCCGCGTCCGACGGCTTTAAGGCGCGGCCGACGAGCGCAAGCGGCGCGCCCGGCAAGGCATTGGTGCGTATCGCCAGGCGGGCAAGCTTGGGGTTGCCGGCGTACGGCTGCGACGCGCGGGCCAGGAACTGCTTGACGATGCGATCCTCGAGAGAATGGAAACTGATGACGGCCATCCTTGCGCCGGGGGCAAGCGCTGTCACCACGGATGGCAGGGCGCTCCTCAACTCAGACAGTTCGCGGTTCACGAAAATCCGAAGGGCCTGGAACGTGCGCGTGGCCGGATCCTGACGCCAATCACCCCGCGTGCGCGTGCCGATGGCTTGCGCCACGAGTGCTGCAAGTTGCCCGGTGCGTAGGAGCGGTTCGTGCGTGCGGCCCGCCGCAACTGCTCTTGCAATCGATTGAGCAGACCGTTCTTCACCATAGTCGCGCAAGACCTCCGTTAATTCGCGCACCGAGGCGCGGGCAAGGAATTCGGCAGCGGATTCACCGCGCGACGGGTCCATCCGCATGTCGAGCGGCCCGTCATGGCGAAAGGAAAAGCCGCGCTGCGCGTCGTCGATCTGCGGGGAGGAGATGCCGAGATCGAGCAGCACGCCGTCGACCTGCAGGAGCGCAAGCCCGGCAAGTACGTCTGGTAGTTCCGAGAACCAGGCGCGGCGAAAGGCAAAACGGGATTCGTGGCGCGAAAGTTGGGTCGCTGCGGCTTGCGCATCAGGGTCGCGGTCGATGCCGATGAGTCGCCCGCCGGGCGCAAGGCGCGCAAGGATTGCCTGCGCGTGGCCACCGCGGCCGAACGTCGCATCGACGTAGACGCCGTCCGGCCTGACTGCCAGGGCAGCGACCGCTTCTTCGAGCAGGACGGGAACATGTGCGCCATCGGCCACGTAATCGGCTACAGGGTGAATCCGTCAAGTTCCGACGGCAGGCCGTCGGCGGGAAACGCGATGGTCTGGGCGGTCTGCGCCTGCCACTGCGTCTCGTCCCAGAGTTCGAACTTGTGTCCCTGCCCGACCAGAACGGCGTGCTTGTCGAGGTTGGCATAGCGGCGCAGCGCGGGCGGGATCAGGATGCGGCCGGCAGTATCGATGTCAACGTCGTCGGCGTAGCCAACCAGCAAACGTTGCAGGCTGCGTATTTTTTCGTTGAACGAAGACAGTGCCATCAAGCGTGCCTGGATGGGTTCCCAGGCAGCGAGCGGATAGAGCAGGAGACAGCGGGAGGGATCCGCGGTGAGCACGAGCCGGCCGGGACCGTCCATCGCCAGCGCATCGCGGTGCTTGGCGGGTACCGCGAGCCGACCCTTGGCATCGAGGGCCAAGAGCGTGACGCCACGAAACACGGGAAGCGACCCATCCCCTGTTCCCGGCATGCCCGCCGAATCCGCCGCCTCGCCTGCCACCGTTGCTCTCCTCGTTATCGGGACCGGGGTAAGTGCTCATTAACCAAGCCGCCGGCGAGGCCCTTTGTACTCATCGCCCGCATCCAAGTTTCCCGTTTACTTTTCCCACTTCAACCCACTTTTTACCACCAGTAGCCACTATAACCGGGAAGATTGGCAAGGGTCAACGGTTTTTCGGTTTCCGAACAAGGACTTAGCGCCGCAATTGCAACAAAACTCTTTTCTTAAAAAAAATAGACACTTAGCGTGGTTATCGAAAGTAATTTACCAAGATTGGCCTGACAAACTTCCCACCACCGAACGTTCGTTCCGAAATTGTCTGTGCAAAAGACGATGAAGCAGCAAAAGCGTCCATTTCCGGTGGAATCCCTGCGCTTTCCCGCGCACGGCAAATTGATGCCGGCGGCATGCACGGCGCTCCGTTACGGCGCGCCCATGGCGGACATCAGTTCGCCTTACAAACCGTTACAGCGCAAAGGTCAACCTGGGATGAAACGCCGCGTTGTTCGGAAGAGAGCACCACGGGCCGTATCGCCACGGCGCTTCAAGGGGAAACCAACGACAAGACGCGAACGCGCGCTCATCGTAGCTGCGGTGTCAAGAATGCATCGCCACCCGTGAACGTGCACGACAAGGAGGAAGCGATGAACCATCCCAAAGACAAACGGGCCAGTCGACGCCCAATGGCAATTGCACTCGCGCTGATGTTCGGCGGCATAGGCACAGCGATCGCGAGCGAGCCGACTGCCACGGCAGTGGAGTTCTACAACGCGTCGCTCAATCACTATTTTATGACGGCCTCCAGCTTCGAGATCGGCATCCTCGACGCGAACATCGCGCTCCCCGGATGGACGCGTACCGGCGTCGAATTTTCGGCCTATGCTTCCGCCGCCGATAATTCCTTGGCGCTGCCGGTATGTCGCTTCTTCGGCACACCGGGTGTCGGTCCCAATTCGCACTTCTATACCTCCGACGCCAACGAGTGCGCGATCACCAAGCAGAATCCGGACTGGATCTACGAAACCATCGCGTTCTACATACCGGTGCCGTCAGTGAACGGCACGGGCACATGCAGCGGCGTGACGCAGCCGGTATACCGCAGCTTCTACCCCGGCGGGTTGACGGTGAACTCGAATCACCGCTTTCTCCCCGACCTCACGATGCACGAGAAGATGGCAGGCAGTTCGCTACTCGAGGGCGTCGTGATGTGCTCACCGCTTTCCACCGCACAAATAGATGCGGACAACGCGCGCTTCCTGGACCAGGCCACCTTCGGACAGAGCGACGCGCTGGCGACGCACCTGAAGGGTACCGGCATCGCCGGATACCTGGCTGAACAATATGCCACGCCGGCGACTCAGTATCCGGCGATCCAGTACGTGCCCTCGGGCAAGGCCGCGACGTTTTGCCCGACGGATCCGAATCCCTATTGCGGTCGCGATTACTACTCGCTGTTCCTGTTGCAGAACGCCTTTTTCCGAAACGCGGTCACGGGGACCGATCAATTGCGCCAGCGCGTCGCATTTGCGCTGTCGCAGATCATGGTGACGTCGGGACTCGACATCAATGAAGCCTACGGCATGGCGCAGTACCAGCAGATTTTCCTCGACCGGGCGTTCGGAAATTTCGAGGACATCCTGACCCGCGTGACGTTGTCCTCGGTAATGGGTGATTACCTCAACATGGTCAACAACGACAAGCCTGCGGGCGAAGTCAATCCGAATGAAAATTACGCGCGCGAACTGCTGCAGCTGTTCTCGCTCGGCATCTGGGAACTGAATCTCGACGGGACAGTGCTCACCGATGCCGTCGGCAAGCCCATTCCATCCTATGACCAGGATATCGTCGAGGCCTTCGCGCATGTTTTCACCGGATGGACCTACCCACTGCTGCCGGGAGGCACGCAGCACACCCACAATCCGAAGAATTTCCTGGGCGACATGGTCGGCGTGCAAACGAATCACGACGTCGCGGCCAAGTCACCGCTCCTCAACGCAACGTCGCTGCCGGCCGGCCAGGCCATGGGCACCGACCTCACTCTCGCGATCCGAAACATTTTCTACCATCCCAACGTCGGGCCTTTCATCAGCCGGCAACTGATCCAGAAGCTGGTCACCGGCGATCCGACGCCGCACTACGTCGCCCGCGTCGCCGCGGTCTTCAACGACAACGGCCAAGGTGTGCGGGGTGACATGAAAGCGGTGCTCACCGCCCTGCTCACCGATTGGGAAGCGCGCGGACCCGCAAAGCTCGACCCCGGCTACGGAAAGCTGCGCGAACCCGTGTTGTTCATGACCGGGCTTGCCCGCGCCGTGAACGCAAAATCCGACGGCGTTTACTTCGGCACGCAAAGCGGCGTGCTCGGACAATCGCTTTTCTATCCGACGTCGGTATTCAATTACTACCCGCCAAACTATGTGCTGCCCGGCACCAACGCGATCGGCCCCGAATTCGCGATCCAGAATTCGAGCACGGCGATCAACCGCTACAACTTTGCCAATACGCTGAGCTTCGGCACCATCGCGCCGATCAACACGCTGCCCGCCGCGATCGGCACGCAACCCGATTGGTCCGCGCTCGCCGCCATCGCCGGCGACCCCAACGCCCTGCTGGACAAGCTCTCGACCTTGCTGCTGCACGGCTCGATGAGCGCCGCCACGCGCGCCGCGATCATTCCCGCGATCAACGCCGTGCAAGACGCACCGACCCGCGCCAAGACGGCGTTCTATCTCGTCGCAACCTCGTCGCAATTCCAGGTGGAGCGCTGACATGAAAGCCAACCTTTCGCACATTTCACTTCCGTCCCGCCGCGGCTTCCTGCGCCAGGCCGCGGCCTTGTCAGCCGTATCGTCCCTGGGTCTCGCTTCGCGCCTCGACTTCCTGAGCGCGATCGGAGCCGCCAACGCGCAGGCATCAAGCGACTACAAGGCGCTGGTATGCGTGTTCATGTTCGGCGGCAATGACGGCAACAACACCATCATTCCGCTCGACACCGCCGGATACGGACAATATGCAACGGTCCGTCCGGCATCCTCGGGCATCCAGATTGCGCAAAGTTCGTTGCTGCCGGTCCAGCCGGTCAACACCGGCACGCTGCTGGGACTGCACCCCGCATTGGTGCAGACGCAGTCGCTGTTCAGCCAGAACAAGGCGGCAATCCTGGCCAATGTCGGGACGCTGTCGGCGCCGACCTCGCAGTCCCAATACAACGCCGGCCAACGGCCACTGTCGCTGTATTCGCACTCGGACCAGCAGGCGCAATGGCAAAGCTCCATTTCCAATGCGGCAGCCGGCACCGGCTGGGGCGGACGCCTGGCCGATTCGATGGCACCCTTCAATGCGGGCACCGGCTTTCCCGTCATCACCTCGCTCGACGGCAACGTGCTGTTCACGACCGGCGCCACCAGCGTCCCGCTGACCGTTCCCGTCACCGGCTCATTTGCTCTCGCGGGATTCAACGGGACGGCGGCGTCCAATGCTCGCCTCGCAGCACTGCAACAGCTGCAAGCCACGGACAAGGTCAACCTGTTCGCCGCCAGTGCCAATGCCATCGGCACGCAGGCACTGCAGCTTTCCGCGACCGTGAATCCGATCCTCGCCAATACCAACTCGACGATCGCGCCACTGTTTGCCGGTCTTTCCACCAACACGTCGAAGCAATTTTTTCAGGTCACCAAGCTGATCGAATCGCGCGCGTTGACCGGTGCGAAACGCCAGATCTTCTTTGTGCAGCTGGGCAGCTTCGACACACACAACGACCAGATAAACCGGCAGCAAAACCTGCTCGCGGAACTTGATTCCGCGTTGAAGGCGTTCTACGACGCCACGGTGGCGCTCGGCGTAGGCAGCCAGGTCACGACCTTCACGTTGTCGGATTTCGGTCGCACATTGCAGCCGGCCTCCGGGGGAGGCAGCGATCACGCCTGGGGTAGCCACCACTTCATCGTCGGTGGCGCAGTCAATGGCGGCCGGTTGTACGGGCAATACCCGCAACTTGTCCTGGGAGGCCCCAGCGACGCGGAAAAGGAGGGCCGGTGGATCCCGACCACCGCCGTCGACCAGTACGGCGCGACGCTCGCGAAATGGTTCGGCGTGGCGCCCGCACAGTTGGCGACAGTGTTTCCCAACCTCGGCTACTTCGCCAGCAGCGACCTGGGTTTTCTCTCATAGGAGCCGTTGCTGCGGGGCTGTAGGGTCGACAGCCTTCGTGCGGGCGTGAGACGATTCCACGTTTCCAATCCTGATCGCCGTCCATGTCCTTGCGTAAATTCGCTGTCGTCTGCTCGCTATGCGGGGTCGTCTCGGCGGCACCGGTCGCCGCGCAGGGGCTGCCGCCCGGAACGACCGTCAGCGACGCGTCGCTGTCCGCGCTCTTCCTGTTCGACACGGGATTGGACAGCGGGGGCAATTTCAGTTGGGGGAGCGCGCGCGCGGCGGGCACGTTGCTGCGCCAATTCACACCGCAGTGGGCGGCGGGCATTGCGATCAGCTACGAATACCAGAACTGGACGTTCAACGATCCGGTGGCCTTCGGCGGCACATCACCGTGGTCCGACATCAACCGGCCGCGCGTCGCCGCCACTTTTCTGTATCGACCCGCCGAGGACTGGGTACTGGCGTTGATTCCGTCCGTCGGCTGGTCCTTCGAGCGCGGTGCATCGACCAGCGATGCTCTTGAATACGGCGCCGTGGTCACCGCGGCCAAGATATTCTCGCCGCGCCTGACGCTGGGGCTAGGCGCCGCAGTGTTTCACCAGATCTACCAGACCAAGGCCTTTCCGTTTCCGGTGATCGACTGGCAGATCGACGAACACTGGAAGATAACCAATCCGTTTGAGGCAGGTCCGGCGGGAGGCGCCGGTGTCGAGGTCGTCTACGCGTTCAACGACCGCTGGGAGCTGGCCGGGGGCGGCTCCTACCGGTCGTATGTCTTCCGCCTGAGCAAGGACGGCCCGGTCGGCAACGGCATTGGCGAGAACAACTTTGTCCCCGTGTTCCTGCGTGCTACATACAACGCTGCCAGGGGGACCCGGCTCGATTTCTATGTCGCGGCATTGACGGGCGGCAAGCTTACGGTCAAGAATGCGTTAGGAAACGACCTGACCAACGATTCGTACAAGACCGCGCCTGCGCTGGGCATGACCTTGCAGTCCCGGTTCTGACCGCGTCTCCAATCGAGGAGGCACCATGGCCCCAATGGACGCTTTGGCTACACCTGACCGTCGCACAATTTTCCGACTCGCGTCACTTGCCGTGCTCGCCGCGGTTTTGCTGCTGTCCGGCTGCGCCACCAATTACAACAGCGCCGGCGAAAGCTACTATTCGTTCTGGCCATTCATCGGCTCGAGGAATCCCGAACTGCAGCTCAATTTCCCAAAGCAAAACGCGCGCGCGCTGCAACTGGGCCAGGATCCGGATCCGTTCTACCTCATATCCCCGCAACCGCCGGTCGATCCTCGTGTGACCTCCCCGTATTCGCAGGCGCCGGCGGACCCGGACGCGCGCCAAGCGGCTGTCAGCGATAATGCCGCCTGTGCCGAAAGTTGCGAATCGATGGAAACACCCCGGTAGACCCGGGTACCCAACCGGAAAACCGGCACGTCTCTGGCTTTGCGCGCTGACGCTGGCCACGACGTGGGCGCCCCTCCCCGCTGAGTCCCAGCCGGTCGCGACCGAGGCATCGGTCGCATCCCTACCGCATGCCGATGACCCGATCAGGTATCGCGTCAAGGTCGTCGCCCCGGGAGCCCTCGAAAGCACGATAAGTGCTTCAGTCGATCTCGTCCGCTGGCAGGATTTCGCGGACATGACCGAGGACCTGCTGGATCGCCTCGCACGCGAAGCCTTGCCCCAGGCGCGCGAGGCCGCGGCAACGCAAGGGTTTTTTTCGGCGCAGGTCGATCTGGCCATCGACCGCAGCACCAAACCCGCCGCCATCACGCTGACCGTCGTGACCGGAGAACCCACGCTCATCACCGATACCTCGATCGTCGTACTGGGACCTGCGCAGTTGGACGTGCCCACCGGAACCGATGTCATCAGTCGCATCCAGCGCGAATGGCGACTGCCGGTCGGGGATGTCTTCCGCCAGCCCGCGTGGACTTCGGCCAAAGAAAGGGCCGTGGCCACGCTTGCGGCGAGTCCCTACGCGGCCGCAAAACTGGTGGCCAGCGAAGCGAAGATCGACCCCGAAGCCCGGGGCGCGGCGCTCTCGCTGGAAATCTCCAGCGGACCGGCGTTCCATTTCGGAGAAATCGAAGTACGCGGACTCGAACGCTATTCTCCCGAACTCGTGAAGGCATTCTCTACGATCAGGCATGGCGACCTTTATGGCGAGCGACCCCTTGACGATTTCATTCGGCGCTTGCTGGCTTCGGGCTACTTTGCCAGCGCGCAAGCTTCCATCGTCCCGGATCCTGAACATGCCGACGCCGCGCCCGTCACGATTTCGGTGATCGAAGCGCCTACCAAGCGCGTGGAATTTGGCGTGGGTTACTCCACGGACACGGAGTTCAAGGCAAGTGGCAACTACAGCGACGTGAATGTGGACGGTCACGGCCTGCAGTTCTATGCCGACGCGCGGTTGGAGACCAAGCTGTCGTCCGGGAGCATTCGCTTCGTGCTGCCGCCGGCGCCGGGTGGCTGGCTCGACACGTTCGAGGCTGGCCTGGAACGCACCGACATCGAGAACCTCGTGACGCGGACGGCGGGAATCAAATGGCGTCGGCGGGCCATCGAGGAAAGAAGCACGCCTGCCTTTGGCGTGGGGTTCTACATTGACCAGCAGCGGCCGCAAGGAAGCCCCAACGAAGATTCGCATGCGCTCTACATCGACGGCGAATACACGTGGCGACGCACCGACAACCTGCTCACGCCGCAAAGTGGCTACATGGCCAATGTGCAAGTAGGTGCCGGCGTACCCGGGGCCTCAACACGCACCTTCGGCCGGGTGATCGGCAAGTCGGCGCTGTGGTGGCCGATCGATCGCAACTTCGAACTCTACGCACGCGCTGAAGCGGGTGCCGTACTGGCCAGTTCCCGCGATGGCATTCCGTCCAATTTCCTGTTCCGCACCGGCGGCGACACGACCGTGCGCGGCTACGCGTTCGACAGCCTCGGGGTTCCGTTGGGCGAGGCCACGGTCGGCGGGCGCTACTACGGCGCCGCCAGCGTGGAAATCACACGCTGGATCGCAGAAAACTGGGGCATTGCCACCTTTGTCGATGCGGGAGACGCGGCGGACTCGGCGTCGGACTTCCATTTGGCGCTGGGTTACGGTGTGGGCGGTCGTGTGCGCACACCCATTGGCCCCTTTCGAATCGACGTGGCCTACGGGCAGGAATCGCACAGCGTGCGCCTGCATTTTTCCGTCGGCTTGACGTTCTAGAACAGGCCAAGGCGACAGCGCAATGTCCGAACCCGAAGTCCTGCCGGCGAAGACGCACTCGCGTCAGTGGCGCTGGACGCGTTACATCGGCTGGTCTGGCATTGCGCTGGTTCTACTGCTGGCGTCAGGTGTGGCTTGGCTCACGACGCAGTCGGCCCTGGACCTGGCCATCGCGCGCGCCGTCGCCAAGGCCGAGGGACGGCTGACCGTCGAGGGCGCGACGGGGTCGTTGCTGTCGACCGTGCGCGTCGCGCGAATCGCGTGGCGCGGCGACGACATCGAAGTCGAGGCCGACGACATGGCGCTGACCTGGAGCGTCATTGGACTCTTCAGTCGCCACGTCAACGTCAGCGGATTGGGCGCGCATCGGCTGGGCATCACGATGAAGGAATCCGATGCCCCCATGACATTGCCCGGCGATCTCTCGTTGCCCCTCGAGGTGATCATTGCCAACGTTGGCGTCGAGAGGGTCGAGTGGCAGGTCGGGAAGCGCGCGGGAATCATTACGGGCGTCGTCTTCGACTACCGGGGCGGCGCGCAGGCGCATGCATTGCGTAATCTGCGCTTCGTCAGCGATGCCGGCACGCTGACGGGCAACGCGGAGCTTGCCGCCGTCGCGCCGTTTGCGCTGAACACGGCCTTGAACTTCTCCGGTGACGGCATTTTTCGCGACACGCGCGTCGACCTTGCCGCCAAGGGTACGCTGTCGGACATCGCGTTGCACGTCGCGGGAACGAGCCGCGAAGCTGCCGTTACCGCTACCGCATCGCTCGCGCCCTTTGCGCCGGTTCTTGTGTCCAGCGCCCACATCGACGCGCGGGATGTCAACGTCGCCCGTTTCTTCTCGACGCCCAACGCGACGCGCTTGTCCGTCACCCTCGACGCCAAGCCCGTGGACGACGGCTTTGCCGGCACGCTGGTCGCCAGCAACGCCGATGCGGGTGCCATCGATAACGGCCGCGTGCCCCTCACGGCAATCAATTCGAATTTCCATTGGGACGGTCACCAACTTGTACTGACTGCCATCGATGCGCGCCTGGTCGGCGATGCGCGGATCGCCGGCCGCGCGACGCTACCGGTCGATGGCGCCGCAAGCCGCTGGCAACTGAGCGTGCGCGAACTCGATCTGCATCGCATTTTTTCCACGCTCGCCGTCACCCGGTTGAGCGGAACGCTGAACGCCGACGTGGCGAAGGAAACGCAATCCGTGCGCGGCGACCTCACGCAAGCCGATCTCTCGCTCAATTTTGCCGCAACGGTTACGGGCCGGCGCGTCGACGTCGAGCGCATTCGCGGTCGTGCGGGCGCGGGCGAGATCGTCGGTCGCGGCCGAATCGCCATCGACGGGGAGCGTGCATTCGATTTCGCGGGTGATGCGACTCACTTCGATCCATCGCGTTTTGGCGCCTTTCCCGCCGGCAGCCTGACCGGTACGCTCAGCGCACGCGGGCGCTTGGAACCCACGTGGAGTGTCGATGCCGGCATTGGATTGGCGCGAGGCAGCCAACTCGCCAACGTCGCCGTCAGTGGCAACCTGCAAGCGGAGCTCACGGCCAGGACCGTGCGCGACGTCGCGATCAAGCTGGCCTTTGGCAAGGCCAGGTTGGAGGTGTCCGGCGCCGCCGGCACGCCGGGCGACAATCTCAAGTTCACCGCCGACGCGGAGAAAGTCCAGGAGTTGCGCGGCCTGCTCGCCAAATACTTGCAATTCCCGGTTCCCGAGACCATTGCGGGCGCACTGCACGTTCGCGGCGCAGTCAGAAGCGATCCCGGCGGCAACGGCCTCGATCTGGACGTTCGCGGCAGCGGCTTGCAATGGGGCAAGATCGCCGGTATCGGCACGCTCCAGGCCACCACCACCATCGCACCAGGCGGGCTCGACCTGGACCCCGTCGCCAATGCCAACCGCTCAATTGAATTCAAGTTGGCGGCCGCGCGCGTGAGCATTCCCCAAGGCGAATTCGCAACGCTTTCCGCAAACGCCGCCGGGACGCTGGCGCACCACGCAACCAAGTTCGCGCTATCGGGCGAAGGCGTGGATGGCCATCTGCAATTGACAGGTGGCTTCAAGGGGCTCGGTACCCCGGCATTGTCCTGGGCAGGCACGCTCGACGCACTCGACAATCGCGGTACCTATGCCGTGAAGCTGGAGGCGCCGACGACCATCGAGTGGGCGCGCGATCACCTGCTTGTGGGTACGGCGCAGCTGCAGGTGGCCGAGGGCCGCGCCACCCTCGGCGACCTGCGCTGGGAAGCCGGCAAGGTCTCCACGCGCGGCGCATTCGACGGCATTCCGCTGGCCGTGATATTTCGCATCGCGGGCCTCAAAATGCCGCTGGCGTCCACGCTGGTGTTGGGTGGCGACTGGACGATCGAGTCATCGCCCCAGCTGAGAGGGGTCTTGCATGTGCGTCGTGAACGCGGCGATCTCTACGGCACGGAAAGCGCCTCGCCCGATACGCGAAGTCTCGCCCTTGGCATTACCGCACTGGAACTCGAAGCGCAGTTCACGGACGACGGCGTCGCCGCCACCGCCATGCTTCGCTCGCAGCGCGCCGGCAATGCCGATGCCACGCTGAACGTCAAATCCAACGTGGGTACGCCGGGGAAAATTCCCATGGATGCGCCGCTGACCGCGTCACTGGTTGCCGATCTGCCGTCGTTGCGGCCACTGCAACCCTGGCTCGGCACTTTGGCCGTCATCGACGGTCGTGCGCATGTCAACGTCACGGCGACCGGCAGCCTGGCCAATCCGGTCGTGGAAGGCATGCTCACGGCGGACGCCGTGCGTGTCGACGTTCCACAATACGGCTTGCATTGGCAGGACGGTCGCCTGCGCGGGCGTGTCGTCAATAACGCGCTGATCCTGGAGGACCTTTCCTTCGCCGGCGGCGAAGGCCGCTTCACGGCCAAGGGAACGCTGGCGCGCGCACCACCGGACGGCAGCACCACGACGGCATCGGACGCGCGCGTGACGTGGACTGCCGAAAAATTCCGCGCCATCAATCGTCCGGATTTCCAGTTGACCGTCGGCGGCGACGGCGTCATCGCCATCGAGAACGGCAAGGTCGCGGTTCGAGGCAACGTTGCCATCGCCCAAGGGCGCATCGAGTATGAGCCAACCGGTGTCGGACGCCTGAGCGATGATGTCGTCATCAAAGGGCGTCCGCGCGGCGCCGCCAACGCAAGCGCCGGACTCGACGTGCCGCTATTGCTCGATCTCGAGGTCAGCCTGGGCGATGACCTTCGCTTCCTGGGCGAAGGACTCGACACCGGGCTGGGCGGAAAACTGCATCTCACCACGGGAGCCAACAGTTCGCTCGTCGCTCGAGGCACGATCAGCGCCGTCAATGGGACCTATTTCGTCTTCGGCCAGCGCCTGGATATCGATCATGGCCAGCTGATCTTCGATGGGCCCGTTGACAATCCGGCCATCGACGTGACCGCGCTGCGCAGGAATGCCGCCGTCGAAGCCGGCGTGGAAGTTACTGGAACGGTACGGGTGCCGCGCGTGCGGCTCGTTTCCAATCCGCCGGTTCCCGATGGCGAAAAGCTTTCTTGGCTGATGACCGGCCAGGGACTCGATCGCGCGTCGCGCGCGGACGTGGCGGCGTTGGGCGCCGCTTCCGCAGCGTTGGTGAGCAGGGGGCAACGGCCGCTGACGACGACGCTGGCCAATTCGATTGGCCTGGACGACATTTCGTTGCGGGAACGCAGTACGGCCGTCGTCAGCGGAACGACTACGCAGGTGGTTGCGTTTGGCAAACGCATCAACGACCGGCTGACGCTGGTCTACGAGCAGGGACTGAGCGTGGCCAACAACGCGTTGCGCATCGAATATGCGCTGTCGCGCTCGCTGACGCTGCGCGCGGAAGCCGGCGTCATTTCCAGCCTCGGGCTGTATTTTCGCCGCAGCTTCGAGTAAGGCACCCCGGCGGTCATGGCGTGCGTACGCGCCATCGGCAAAATCCGGGGAAAGGTCAGTGGCGCGCCCGACAGGATTCGAACCTGTGACCCTTGGCTTCGGAAACCAATACTCTATCCAACTGAGCTACGGGCGCGTGCGGCGGGTTGCAGCTTGGGATTGCCACCGGCAACGGGCATTTTACACGCCGCACTCGGCAATGCGTCACCGCGGCTATGGGGACCCGTATAATGCTGTGCCGCTGTGTAAAATGCGCGCTTGCGGCCTTGGACGGCATTCCCCTGCAAACGCCTGCCGCGCCCAACGGTTCGACAGGGACAATCAACCGAACAGCGTCAACCGAACAGCGCACTCATGACCGACGAGCACTCATCCCCGATCAAGACGCCCAAGCAACTCATCATTGTCGTGCTGCTGGCATTTGCGGTTCCGATCACCCTCGCGGTGTTGGTCTCGCAGCTCGTGACGAGCGGCGAAAAAGGCAATCACGAGGACGACACCAAGATATTGGCGCGCATCCAGCCCGTAGGCAACGTGGTGCTGGCCGAAGCGAGCGGACCGAGGGGCATGCTCACCGGCGAAACAGTCTATGCGCAAGTTTGCAAGGCGTGCCATGACGCGGGCCTGGCGGGTGCGCCGAAGTTCGGGGACAAGGCATTGTGGAGCGCGCGCATTGCCACGGGCCAGGCGATGCTCGAACAGCACGCCATCGCAGGCTACACGGGCAAGGCAGGCGTCATGCCCGCGAAGGGCGGCAATGCCGACCTGACCGACGACGAGGTCCGGCGCACCGTTGCGTTCATGGCCAACGCAGCAGGTGCGACGTGGAAGGAACCCGCAATCGTTGCCGCGGCAGCGCCCGTCGCGGCGACCGCCGCCACTTCAACAGCAGCTGCAACTGCACCTGTGGCAGCAGCGCAGGCCGCTGCAGCGCCAGCGGCCGCCGCCGCAGTGGGCAAGCCCGACGGCAAGAAAGTCTTCGAAGCCAACTGCGCGGTATGCCACGGCGCGGGAATCGCCGGCGCGCCCAAGCTGGGTGACAAGGCGCTATGGTCGCCACGAATCGCGCAAGGCGTCAACGTTCTGTACACGCATGCCATCGGTGGTTTCAACGGCAAGTCCGGCGCGATGCCTCCGAAAGGCGGCAACCTCGCGCTGCCGGATGCGGACGTCAAGGCTGCGGTGGACTTCATGGTGGCCGCTGCAAAATAACGCGGTTGGTGTCGCGTAGCTCGTTGGAGCGTCGTTCAGAACTACACCGCACGACGCTCAACTCACGCAGCCCTACAACTTGGAAGGCTCGGCAATTCAGCCGACGGCTTTTTTCCCAACAACTTCCGAGTTGGCGCTGAGCATCGCCTTCAGCGCTTTAAGGCGTTCCCCGCCTGCCGCTTTTTCCTTGGCGGCCTCGTCCGGCGGCAAGGGCATATCGGCGTAGCGCAGATCTTCCTGAGCCAATTCGCCGATGAAGCGCGAAGGCGTGCACGACATCATCTCGCCCGCCCGCTTGCGCCGCCGGCAATAGGAAAGATGCAGCGACTGCTGCGCGCGCGTGATGCCCACGTACATGAGCCGGCGTTCCTCGTCGATGTTGCCGGCCTCCACGGATTCGCGATGGGGAAGCATGCCCTCCTCCAGCCCGACCAAGAATACGTGGGGGAACTCGAGGCCCTTGGCCGCGTGGAGTGTGGACAAGTGCACGACATCGGCGCCTTCGCCGTCCCTGCCTTCGAGCATCGTGATCAGCGCGACCATTTGCGTCAGCTCGAGCAGATTGCGGTCGTCGCTCTCCCCTTTCCGGGCCAGCCAGTCGATCAGGTCGCGCACGCTCTGCGTCCTTGCCTGCGCGTCGCGCTTGTCCAGGGTTGACGTGAGCCATTCCTCGTAACCCGTCGCCGCATAGAGCTCGTTGAGAAGGCGCCCGGCGGGCTCCCGTTCGGCGCGAAACCGCAGATTGTTGATCAGCATGCAGAACGCATTGAGCGTTTCCTGCTGGCGCGCAGGAATGACCGTCGCTGCTTCGGGCGCAAACACGGCGGCGAACAGGCTCTCGTGGCGCGCTGCCGCGATGTCGCCAAGGCGCGCCAGCGTGGTCTGGCCGATGCCGCGCTTGGGACAGGTGACCGCGCGCACGAACGCCGGATCGTCATCATCGTTGGCGATCAGGCGAAGGTAGGCAACGATGTCCTTGACCTCCGTCTTGTCGAAGAGCGATTGCCCGCCGGACACGTCGTAGGGCATGTTCTGTTCGCGCAGCGCCGTTTCGAACACCCGCGCTTGATGATTGCCGCGGTACAGAATGGCGAAATCGGAGAACTTCGCGCGCCGTTCGAACTTGAGGGCGGACAACCTGCGCACCACCAACTCCGCTTCGGCCTCCTCATCGGCCGCCGGCACTACGCGGATCGCCTCGCCGTTGCCCAAGTCACTCCACAGCCGCTTGGCAAAGAGTTTCGGATTGTTGCCGATCAGCGCATTGGCGGAACGCAGGATGCGCACGGTGGAGCGATAGTTCTGCTCCAGCTTGACCACCTTGAGATCCGGATAGTCCTGCGGGAGGCTCGCCAGGTTGTCCACCGTAGCGCCGCGCCAGCCGTAGATAGCCTGATCGTCGTCGCCGACCGCGGTGAATGGCGTATCCGTGCCGACCAGCGCGCGCAGAAGCCGATACTGCGCGCGATTGGTGTCCTGGTATTCGTCGACCAGCACATGCGCGCACTTCGCCTGCCAGCGGGCGCGCACATCCGTGTCGCGCTCGAAGAGGTCCACGACGCGCACGATGAGATCGTCGAAGTCCACCGCCTGGTAGGCAGCCAGCGCTTCGCCGTAGATGGCGTAGGCGCGCGCGGCGATGACCTCGTCGTCGTCCTTGGCCTCCTTCAATGCGGTTGCTGGCGTCACCAGCGCGTTCTTCCACGCGCTGATCTTCCATTGCGCGGAACGCGCACGACCGCGATCGGATGTCGCGATGAGCTCGGCCACGACCGACTCCAGGTCGGCAGGATCGAAGATGGAAAAACCAGGCTTCAATCCCGCGGCCTTGGCTTCACTGCGCAGGATTCGCAGTCCGAACGCGTGAAAAGTGGCGATGATCACCTTGCCGGCCTCCCCCGCCTTGCCCTGCGCCTTCAGGAGCGACTGCGCCCGCTCGCGCATGTCGCGCGCCGCCTTATTGGTGAACGTGATGGCCACGATGCGGGAGGGATCAACTCCCTGTTCGATCAGGTGCGCGATCTTGGCCGTGATGACGCGCGTCTTGCCGCTGCCCGCGCCGGCCAGAACGAGCAGCGGACCGGTGACGTGGCGCACCGCTTCGCGCTGGGGAGGATTGAGGGGAAAGTGCACGAAGCTTGTTAGAATGATCGCGCCGCGATTCTAACAGTCGGCAATGCGTAACAGCCGCCCTGACGCGCGCGAAGGTTTCCCCCCATCTCCCTGAAAGCGTTCCTCGATCGACATGGCGCACTACGCAATCGGTGACATACAGGGCTGCCATGCCGAGTTCTGCCAGCTATTGGACCTGATCGCGTTCGCGCCGGCCACCGACCGGCTGTGGCTGGTGGGCGATCTCGTGAATCGCGGCCCGGAATCACTCAGCGTCTTGCGCGAGGTGCGGGCGTTGGGTGACCGCGCCACCACCGTCCTCGGCAATCACGACTTCCATCTGCTCACGGTGGCGGCGGGGCATCGCAGGCCGCATCGCGATGACACGCTCGATGCCATCCTCTGCGCAACCGATCGCGATGAACTGATCGCGTGGCTGGCGGCGCGGCCGCTGGTGGTGATTGAAGGCGAGCGGCTGCTGGTGCACGCCGGGCTGCTGCCGCAATGGACGCCGGCGACCGCATTGATGCTTTCGCGCGAAGTGCAGGCCATGCTTGCGGGCGAACACGCGCACGAATTCCTGGGCGTGCTCTACGGCGACGAGCCCCGGCAATGGTCCGATGCCTGGACCGGCTACGATCGCTTGCGCATTGCCGTCAACGCCTGCACTCGACTGCGTTTCTGCGCGGCTGACGGCACGCTGGATTTTTCGCAGAAGCGCGGTGCGGACCGCGCGCCCGATGGTTTCCTGCCATGGTTCGCGCAAAAGGACCGCCGGAGCGCCATGATGACCGTGGTCTGCGGGCACTGGTCCACCCTCGATCTCATGTTGGCACCGAACGTGCTGATGCTCGATTCGGGCTGCCTGTGGGGTGGAACGCTTACCGCGATCAGGCTCGATGACCGCCAAGTTTACCAGGTGCCTTCGCGGCATCCGGTGCAGCCAAAACCCTTCGGATAGCGCTTTCCGCGTCGCGCGCCAGCTGGCGCCGGTGGCCATCGCGTGCAGGAAGCGCTGACGTTGCAATCAAATCGACACTGAGCGCGCGCACACCGCAAACTTCCCAGAAAGACGCGGCGAACGTCGTCGCGCCGACGTAGGCCGGCGCGACCGACAGGGCGCCATCGGGCGTTCTATAGCGAATGGCCACCGGCTGCACATGCCCTTTCGCATCGACAATGGGCTGCAGCAGCGAGCTCTTGAACGGCAGAACGTCGCGGCCGTCCGTGGTGGTGCCTTCGGGAAAGATCGCCACGACGTCGCCGCTCGCCAGGACTGCGGCGACGCGATCGTTGACGCGGTGCATGTCGCGGCGCTTGGTGCGTTCGATGAACAGCGTTCCCGCGCCGCGAATCATCGCACCGATGATCGGCCACGCCGCGAGTTCGGACTTGGCGACAAAGCGCACCGGGTGCACCGAGTTCAGCACAAAGATATCCAGCCAGGAAATGTGGTTGGCCACGACCAGGACATTGCCCTCGCCAGTGCCCAATTCACCGTGGACGCGCGCTTCAACCGCCAGGATGCGCAACAGGCACCTGCTCCAGCGCTTGACCAGCGCGCGTTTGCGCGAAGGTGAAACCGCCGGAAAGACGAACAGCGTGGTGGCAACACCAGCGCTGACATGTACGCACGTCCGCACGTAACGATAGATGCGGACCGCAGACGAGTTGGCGGCGCGATCGGCTGGAGGATTGTGGCGCGACGTCATCGACCGGGAAAACTAGCGCGGTGCGCGCGGCCTCGTATTGGTGCCGGCTGGCAACCAGCTTGCTAGAAAACGTGGCTGCCGAATGTCTTGAAGTATAGCGCCCCCACCGTCTCCTGATTCACCGCGTGGTTTTGTCCACCGCGCGAGGAAATCTTGAGCGAACCCATGACCGACGCGAGCGCGCCCGTCCTGTCCCAGTCCCAGTCATGGCTGATGCCATACAGGATTCCAGCGCGGTATGCGTCGCCGCAACCGGTTGGGTCGACGACCGCGCTCGCCTTGGCCGCAGGGATAGGGTAGGTCAGGCCCCCTGCGTGAATGACGGAGCCGTCGCCGCCCATGGTCACGATCAGCGCCTCGACACGCTCCGCAATTGCCGCCAGCGACAATCCGGTACGTTCCGCGAGCATCTTTCCTTCGTAGTCGTTGACCGCAATGCAATGCGCACTGTCGATCATCGCGAGCAACTCTGGTCCGCTGAACAGCGGCATGGCCTGGCCGGGATCGAACAGGTAGGGAATGCCGGCTTGCGCAAATTGCTCGGCATGCGAACTCATCCCCTCCTTGCCGTCGGGTGCGACGATGCCAAGCCCGATTTCCGAGACATCGCTGACACGATTCTGGTGTGCGAAATTCATGGCACCGGGATGGAAGGCCGTGATCTGGTTGTCGTCCAGGTCGGTGATGATGAACGCCTGTGCCGTGTAGGCGCCGGGCACGTGGCGCAGGGCGTCGACCGCAACGCCGAGCGCCGCGAGCCGCTCGGAATAGTCGACGCCATCGTCCCCGATGGTAGCCATGATGACCGGGTCGCCCCCGATGCCACGCAGGTTGTAGGCGATATTCCCTGCGCATCCGCCCCATTCCCGGCGCATCTCCGCGATCTGGAACGAAACCGAGAGCACGCGCAGCTGCTCGGGCAGAATATGCCGTGCGAAGCGGTCGGGAAACACCATGATGGTGTCGTAGGCGAGCGAACCGCAGACGAGCGTGCGCATATCGAACCGTTAAGAGTGGGAAGTGGAAATGCGGAACTGCCGAGGCGCAAGTTTATCTGCTTCGCCAGGGCAAGGGTTCCCTCACCGTGCATGTTTGCGGCGTTTCGCGGCGCGCCGAACCACTGCCGACCCTCAGTACCTACCCTCAGTACCTACCCTCAGTACCTACCCTCAGTACCTACC
>JBDTPJ010000018.1:0-41751 GCA_039932755.1 Betaproteobacteria bacterium | reverse complement strand
TGCAAAACTGAGGTTCATCGCTTGCTCCCGATCATGCCGGGCACCTGCACGCGATGTTCGATGAACATGGCGACTCGATTGACGGCGAACGCCGAGATGAAATAAAGGCCTGTGACAGCGAGGTAGATTTCGATACCGCGCGATGTCTCTTCCTGCGCCTGCATCGCGAAGAACGTCAGTTCCGAGATGCTGACTGCAAACGCCACCGACGAGTTCTTGATGATGTTCATCGACTCGCTGGTCAGCGGGGGGATGACGATCCGATACGCCATCGGCAGCAGCACGTAGCGATACGTCTGTGGCAACGTCAAGCCCATGGCCAGGCCCGCATAGCGCTGGCCCTTGGGCAGCGCCTGGATGCCCGCCTTGACCTGCTCGGCAATGCGCGCGGACGTGAAGAAGCCCAGCGCAATCACTACCGCTACGATATCAGGAACGCCCTGAAGCGGCTTCCAGATCGATGGTATGACGTGATACCAGAGAAAGATCTGGACCAGCAGCGGAATGTTGCGGAAGAGCTCGGTCCACGCGTTGCCGATCCACACAAACGCCTTGACCGGCGTTGTACGCAGGATGCCCATCAGCGAGCCGACGGAAAGAGCCACCACCAACGAAAGCCCGGACACCGTCAGCGTCCATCCCCACGCGGACATCATCCAATGGAAGTAAGTCTCACCACCCCCGGTATCCTGGAGGAAAAACTGCCAATCCCAACTCATTCGGCCGCCCCCTCCGGCCACGCACTCGTGGCCCAAACTACCGGATACAGTTCAAAAAAAAAGCGTCGCGGTTGAACCGCCGCCGCGCTTTCGAAACGTCGGCAGGCGCCGGCGACGCCGGGCCTACCGAATCACTCGACGCAAATTCTGTTCAGTTCAAGGCGCCGCGTACTCTTCCATCGGCTTGTCATTCGGATGGTTCCACGCGTTCTTCGTGGCATCTGACAGCGGCAGGCCCACTTTGGTATTCGTCGGCGGGATGGCCTGCATGAACCACTTGTCGTACATCCTGGCCAGTTCGCCGCTCTTGACCATCGCCTCGATGCTGTTGTCTACCGTCTTCTTGAAGGCCGGATCGTCCTTGCGCATCATGCAGGCGATGGGTTCCACGCTCAGCACTTCGCCTAGGATTTTGTAGTCGGCCGGATTCTTCGACTTCGAGACCAGACCCGCCAGGATCTGGCCGTCCATCACGAATGCGTCGGCGCGTCCGGATTCGAGCAGCAGGAAGCTATCCGCGTGATCCTTGCCGAAGACCTCCTTGAAGTCCATGTTCGGGGCGCGCTTGCTCTTGCGCAGCAGTTGTACCGACGTGGTCCCGGTGGTCGTCGCGACGGTCTTGCCGTTCAGGTCGGCGATGCCCTTGATCGGCGAATTGGCCTTGACCACGATACGGCCTTCCTCGACGTAGGTGGTCATCGCGAACGCGACGTCCTTCGCCCGCGCGGCGTTGTTCGTCGTGGATCCGCATTCCAAGTCAACCGTGCCGTTTTGCACCAGTGGAATGCGGTTCTGCGAGGTCACCGGCTGGAATTTGACGTCCAGCTTGGCCATTTTGAGTTGCTTCTGGATATCGGCAGCGATCTTCTGGCTCATTTCCGTGTGAAATCCCACGTACTTACCGTCACCCAACGTATAGGCCAGCGCGCCGGAAGACTCGCGCGCCCCGAGCGTGATCGTGCCGCTGTCCTTGATCTTCTTTAGCGTGCCGGTCAAGTCCTGCGCCTGGACCGTAAACGCAAAAAGAGCAGCGATGAGGGTGAATCCGAACTTGGGAAGAAATTTCATTGCAACCTCCAGAAGTACGCCGCAAGCGAATGCGCGCAACGCGGAATGGGAATGGGTGTCTAAACAGCGACAGGGAAACGGTACGGGCCGCTGCGCAATCGCAAGAGGTTGGCGTTCCGTTAACTGCCGACGCGGCTAGTGTAGCGGCGCGCAGACCCATTTGTCCATGAGCGGCGCGTTCCTGCAATTCCGACGTTGCGGATCGCGGCGTGGCGGCACCCCTATAATCCGCCTATGCCAAGCCGCCTTCCCCCCATACTCGATGTTCCTGCCCTGCGCGCACTCGAGGCGCAGCATGCCGAACAGCCGTTGATGGAGCGTGCGGGCGAGGCAGCCGCGGGAGTTGCGAGGCAACTGGCGGGCGACCACGGCGGACGAATCGTGGTGCTGGCAGGTCCGGGCAACAATGGCGGAGACGCGTTCGTCGCCGCGCGCTGGCTGCGCAGCTGGTACCACGACGTCCTCGTCGTTTTTCCAGGCAATCCCGACAGCCTGCCCGGCGACGCTACCGCGGCGTACCAGGCATTCATCGGCGCTGGAGGTTCCACGGTCGAAGCGCCTGCCGGACCCCGCGCTGCTCTGGTCGTCGATGGTCTGTTTGGCATCGGCCTCAAACGGCCCGTCGAAGGCGTGCACGCCGGCTTGGTCGCATGGGCCAATGGTTCCGGCACGCCCATTCTCGCGCTCGACATACCCACCGGGCTCGACGCCGAAAATGGAAATGCGCATGCACTGACCATTCGCGCCACCGCGACGGCCACATTCATTGCGTTGAAGCCCGGTTTGCTCACCGCGGACGGACCGGACTACTGCGGACAGGTGTCCGTACATTCGCTCGGGATCGATGCCAAGCCAGAGGCTCTTGGTCACCGGCTGGACTGGTCCTCCCTGGCCGACACACTGCCGGTCGTGCTCGCTCGCCGCACGCGCAACGTCAACAAGGGCACCTTCGGCACCTTGGGCATTCTCGGCGGAACGGAAGGCATGGGCGGGGCCCTCATCCTGGCCGGCCGCGCCGCTTTGCGCACCGGCGCCGGCAAGGTCTGGCTGGGGTTTCTGATGGCGGACCCACCGAAGATCGATGCCAGCATGCCCGAATTGATGTTGCGCCATGCCGGTGCCGTGCTCGACGCCAAACCGGACGCCTTGGTGGTCGGGCCGGGTCTGGGCACGAGCGACGCTGCGCGCTCGCTGCTTGCGCGTACGCTGGCCCAACCATTGCCGATCGCGCTGGACGCCGACGCTCTCAACTTGATTGCGAAGGATCCCGCGCTGCGCACTGCAACGTGCGCGCGCCATGCGCCCACGCTCGCCACGCCTCATCCCGGCGAGGCGGCACGCCTTCTGAACGTGGATATTGCGACCGTGCAAAACAGCAGACTCTCCGCCGCGCAACAATTGGTGCGCGAGCTGGCCGCAAACGTTGTCCTGAAAGGCGCGGGCAGCGTGCTTGCCCATCCGGACGGCACGTGGGACATCAATGCCAGCGGCGGCCCGGCCCTTGCCACCGCCGGGAGCGGCGACGTACTTTCGGGTTTGCTGGGTGCGCTCCTGGCGCAGGGGATGGATGCCAAGTCGGCGCTGCGCTACGCTGTCTGCCTGCATGGCGCGACGGCAGACGCGCTCGTGGCGCAGGGTATCGGGCCGCTCGGGCTGACGGCATCGGAATTGCCCGATGCCGCACGCGCGCTACTCAACAGCGCCCGATCAAGAATCTGATTCCAGGCGGTCTAACCCTCACGGCAACAGGACGGTTGCGCCCGTGGTCGCGCGCGACTCGAGCGCGCGATGTGCCGCAGCCGCGTCTTTCAGTGCAAATCGCTGTCGAGCCTCGGACTTGAGCTTGCCGGATGCCACCAAAGAGAACATGTCATCCGCCATTGCGAGGAGCGCCGCTCGTGTCGTCGCATAGCTGAACAGCGTCGGCCGTGTCGCAAACAACGAGCCCTTTTGGGCCAGCAGGCCGATATCGAACGCAGCCACCGCTCCCGATGCGCTGCCAAAGCTGACGAACATGCCGCGAGGCTGAAGTACATCGAGCGAGGCAGGAAACGTGTCCTTGCCAATTGAGTCGTACACCACCGGGACGCCTTTGCCGCCAGTCAGTTCCTTGGTGCGCGCCACGAAATCCTCGCGCGTGTAGACGATGGTGTGCGTGCAGCCATTCGCCTTGGCGAGCGCCGCCTTGTCGTCGGAGCCGACGGTGCCGATCATCGTCACACCGAGCGCGCGCGCCCATTGGCAGGCGACCAGACCCACACCGCCGGCCGCCGCGTGAAAGAGAATGGTCTCGCCGCCCTTCAATGGGAAGGTTTGGCGGAACAGATATTGGACGGTCAGGCCCTTGAGCATCAGCGTCGCGGCCGTCTCGTCGGACACACCTGCCGGAATAGGCACCAGCTTGTCCGCAGGCATCACGCGCTCGGTGCTGTAGGAGCCTGGTCCGCCGCCGCAGTAGGCGACGCGGTCGCCCGCCTTAAGGTAATCGACACCATCACCCACGGCTTCGACCACGCCCGCAGCCTCGAGGCCGATCCCCGCCGGCAACGGCAGCTTGTATAAGCCGCTGCGATGGTAGGTGTCGATGTAGTTGAGTCCGATGACGGTGTGGCGCACGCGCGCTTCACCGGGGCCGGGCGCACCGACAGTGACATCTTCGAAAACGAGGACGTCGGGACCGCCGACGGCGTGGATACGGATCGCTTGGGGCATGATAGTCAGGAGGGTGGGTAGTCGAAACTGGAATATACGCGTGCGTGCCTTGAGCCGGTGCGGCCGCTACGCAAGAGCACGAAACGTGGCAAAGCCCGCCGCGGTAAGCAGGAGCGAGCCGAACAGGTGAACCGCTGTCAGCGATATTCCGGCAGCGAAGTCGCCGCGCGAAAGCAGTTCGGTCACTTCGGCGGAAAACGTCGAGAACGTGGTGAGTCCACCGAGAAACCCGGTAACGACAAAGAGCCGCCACTCAGGTGCCAAGTCATGTCGCGCCAAAAAATAGGCTACGGCCAGACCAACGAGGTAACCGCCAACCAGGTTGGATACAAGCGTGCCCAGCGGAAATTTCGGCACCCTCGTATTGAGCAAAACCGAGAAGCCCCAGCGCAGCCACGCGCCGAGCGCTGCACCGATTCCGACCGCGGCAAATTGCCCGATCATGCGTGGATAGTCCGGTCAGGAATCATGACGTCCGGCCTAGCGAATGAACTGTTCCGCGTATTGCGCGCCGAGCCCGACTTTCGCATAATGTTCGCGGCACATGTCGATCTTGCTCCAGACATCCTCGTAGCCATTCTGTCGGCCATCGGCATCGACATAGATCATCGCGCCGCTGATGTTAAAGAACGTGATCATTTCCGGGCAGTCCTCGGGAACTGTCAACGTGTGGATCTCGCCCGGCGGCTCATAGACGAAGCTACCCTCCTCCGCGGTCCAGTCATGCTCGAGATATTTCCAGCGGCCCTTGATCACGTAGCCCACGACAATCATCGGATGGCGGTGCCGCGACAATATGCCGCTCCTGCGGACCCGCAAGAGGTTGCACCAGCCGCCGGTCACGGTGTTGAGCAGCAACGGACGAAACCAGACGTCCTTGGCCTGCGGAACCCATACCCGCTCGTCATCGGGCAGGGCCGCAACGGCGATTTCAGGTTGAATTCCCGTCGTGGGCAGGATCAGCGGCGCATTCACTCCGTCTCGTCCTTGATGGCTTGCGCGAGCGCGGCGATTTCCGCGGCTTCGTCGAATTGCTTCGGAAAATCACGATGCGCCTTGCGATACCAGTAGCGGGCATTGGAGACATCACCCTCCTGCATGTGCACGATACCGTGGGCCCAGCAGCCCAGCGTCGTCGCGTCTTCCTGCACGATCAGATGCGCCTTTTCCCAGGCGCGCTTCTTGAGATAGCGAACCGCAGTACCAATCGGCATGGCCCCCCCTATGTAACTACCTTACGTGACCATATACCCGCCGTCGACCGGCAGTATGGCCCCGGTAATGAAACGCGCGGCAGGTGAACAGAGAAAAACGGCGGCGCCGGCAATGTCGTCCGGCTGCGCCCAGCGTGCCAGCGGCGTGCGCGCGACAATGGAGGCGCTGCGCTGCACGTCGTTCTGCAGCGATGTGGTGAGTGGCGTGGCGACCCAGCCGGGCGCGATGGCGTTGACCCGGATACCGTCGGGCGCGTAGGCGATGGCGAGCGACTTGGTCAATTGCGCGACTCCGCCTTTGCTCGCGCTGTAGCCCGGCACCAGGCCGCCGCCCTGAAATGAAAGCACCGAAGCGGTGTTGACGATGCGCCCCCCGGTGGCTTTGAGCTTGTCGCGGGCCCGCGTGCAGCAACGCATCGTTCCGGTAAGGTTGATCGCCAATACCTCCGCGAACACGCCCGCATCGTGTTCGTCGCCGCGACGAATGATTCCGGCGCAATTGACCAGAACGTCGAGCCTGGGCAGCGCCGCGACGAGAGCCATGACCGCGGTCTCGTCGCGCACGTCCAGGGCAATGGCATCGCGGCAGCGAAATCGTGGAGACGCGCGTGCGGCATCGCATTCGGCTCGCGTCGCACCGGTTACCGTGACCACGGCGCCCAGGTCGGCAAACGCATCCGCAATGGCCGCGCCAATCCCGCTCGTCCCTCCGACCACCAACGCGACCTGCCCCGAATACAGATCGGAATGGAAAGTCGACGTGGTCACGCCGCAGCCTGGTGTTGAATTGCGCGCACGGCGGCATGGCGTGGCAACGGCGCCACGGCGCCAAAGCCGGTGGTGGCCAGCGCCGCCGCGACGTTGGCGTATGCGGCCGCTACGAAGGGATCGTCGCCCGCAAGAATGCGCGTCGCAAACGCACCGTCGAAACAATCGCCTGCGCCTGTCGCATCCACCGATGTGACCCGGTGCGCGGGAACATGCCGCTGACGGGTTCCATCGGAAACGAGGCAGCCCTCGGCACCGAGCTTGACCACCACGCCCGGCGCGCCGGCTCGATGACACGCTGCCGCGACGGTCGCTGCATCGTCGCTCCCGAACAACACCTGTGCGTCGTCGAGACTCGGCATGCACCAGTTGCAGCGGGCCAGCGTGGCAAGGATCGTCGCGCGCGCTCGCGGCAATGACCAGAGCTTGAGGCGCAGGTTGGGGTCGTAGGTCACCAGCGCGCCCGCATTCGCCGCAGCGTCAATCGCCGCAAAAACCGCATCGCACGCTGTGGTGGAAATAGCCTGGCTGATGCCGGACACATGCAGCAGTCGCGCCGAGCATATGAGATCAAGCGGAAGTGTTTCGGGACGCATGCGGCTTGCCGCCGAACCGCTGCGTAGATAGGAGAACTCGTGGCCGTTTTCGCCATGCGCTACGAAATAGACCCCGGTGGGTGCTTCAGGATCGGTGGCCACGCCTCGCATATCGATGCCCTCGGTCGCCCACAGGTCGCGAAACAGTCGGCCAAAAGCGTCGCCCCCCAGGCGGGTGACATAACCAACGCGCGCGCCCAGCCGGGCCGCAGCGATGGCCATGTTCGACGTGTCGCCGCCAAAACCCTGGATGTAGGCGTTCGGGTCTTTCGCCTGCGCCTGGTTGAACTCGATCATCGGCTCGCCAAGCGCGACGATGTCGAGCGATTCAGGTGTCGTGGGCGCCAAGGCTAGCTGCGATTGAAGTTGTAATGCCTGCCGGACGCCACGTCGCCCAGCATCACTCCCGGACTCTCGCGCGTAATCCAGGAACGCTGGCTATTGTTCCAATACACCATGCCGTCGCGGTAAGCACCCGCGTTGATGGGCCGGCCCACTTCGTCCGCGATCACCGCAACGGGGACCACCATGACCCGGACCACCATCATCGCGGTCGCCCGGAGGGGGAAATTCATCGTCGTTTCCTTGTGCAATGTCGAATTGTTCAGCGCGGAGGGAGCGCACGAAATCCTGCGGCGTACGCCGCCGCGGCGGCCCGCACATTTTCCACATCCGCGCCCGGCGCGTAAAGATTGGAACCGGTGCCGAAGCCGGATGCTCCGGCGCTCCAGTAGGGCGCCATGTTATCGGGACGAATACCGCCCACGGCGAACACCAGCGCATCGCGCGGCAACACCGCACGCCAAGCCTTGAGCGCGCCGGGTGGCAGCGCCTCGGAGGGAAACATCTTGAGTCCATCGGCGCCCGCCGCCAATGCTGCAAAGGCCTCGGTCGGTGTCGCCACGCCGGGGACGCACAGCATCCCCTGCGCTTTGGCCTCGCGAACGACGGCCGTGTCGGCATGCGGCATCACCACGACGTTGCCACCTGCCGCGCGCACGCGCGCGACGTCCGCGACGGCGATCACCGTCCCCGCGCCCACCAGGCAGCGGTCACCGCAGGCATCCGCGAGAAGACGAATCGACTCTAAGGGGCGCGGTGAGTTGAGTGGTACTTCGAGCACCCGAAAGCCCTCCCCGACCAGCGCTTGCGCAATGGCCGGAATTTCTTCTGGCGTGATGCCGCGCAAGACGGCAATCAACGGCAGCGGATCGAGATAGGCGTCAAGTTTGTTCATATAGGTGTTCACTAAGGTGTTCACTAAGGTGTTCACTGAGGTGTTCACTGAGGTGTTCACTGAGGTGTTCACTGAGGGAATCACGTAGGCATTCCGATGGCGGATGGGTGGCAGTTCGTTCAGTGCAATGAATTGGAAACCAGCGTGGCGTGCTGCGCAATCCGCCACAATCCAAACGCGGCCGCCTCAGTGGGGGCCTGTTCCACATTGATGCCCGCCTGGGTCATCGCCGTAGCGTATCGCGCAAGCAGCGCATCGGCACCGACCAGCCGTACCCGCGCGCCATCGCAGCCCTGTCGATGTGCCCACAGGCGCGCATTGCGCACCTCGCGGCCAATCAACAGCCCCGAAAGCCAGTCCGAGACATCGTGCGTCGCCAATTCGCCGGTAAGCACAAGGGTGCGTGCGCCGAACAGATCGTGGTTGAGCCCGCCGGCGCCAAGTCCCCGCGTAACGCCCAGTGCAAACGCCGAGCCCGGCTCCGCACCGGCAGGTTGCGCGAGCCGCCCGAGGATACTGTGTTGCAGAAGGACACTGTACATCTCGCCGGTCATGTAGGTCGCAAAGTCCGTGATGCGACCTTTCTCGACCAGCGCCCACTTGCTATGCGTGCCAGGCAGTACCGCCAGAACGCGTTCCTCATGTTCATCGACGGCGCCGACAAGCTGCGTTTCCTCGCCGCGCATCACGTCTGGAATGCCATTGCTGTCGCGAGTGCGCACGCCCGGAACTATGGCGAGCGCGCGCCCGTCGGTATGGACGATTCCCGCGGCAAGCGACGCGAGTGGTGCCGGACAGTCGACATACGGCGCTTCGCGCCAGCCTTGGCGACTGCCGACCATGCCGCACGCCAGGCGCGGCGCGGCCACGTCATGCCAATCGCCCAACAGGATGGCGAGGGCCTCGGGAAAGCAGCCGTCCTGCACCTGCAAGACGCCGAGCGGTACGCAACGCGCCGCGACGACCTTGCCAGCTGCGTCCAGGCAATAGGCACGGGCCGATGTGGTCCCCCAGTCGATGGCAATGAGTGACGTGGCGGACATGGTGGTGGTTACCTACGCGATCGCTGCTTACCAGCGCGCGGCGGCTTCGTCGTCGCTGGTACGCGCATCGACCCAGCGCGTGCCTTCCGATGTCGCTTCTTTCTTCCAGAACGGCGCATGCGCCTTGAGAAAGTCCATCAGGAAGCGGCAGGCATCGAAGGCCTCGCCCCGATGCGCGCTGGTTACGACAACCAGGACGATCTGGTCGGTGGGCGCCAGAGCGCCGACACGATGGACCACCAGCGCGTCCAGGATATTGAAGCGGCCACGCGCTTCGATGACAATGCTCTCGAGCGACTTTTCGGTCATTCCGGGATAGTGTTCGAGCGTGAGGGCAGACACTTTTGGCGCGTCGCTCGCATCGCTTCCGTCACGTACCGTGCCGATGAACGTTGCGACTGCGCCAACCCTAGCGTCACCCGCTCGCAGCGCGGCAATTTCGCGGCCGGCATCGAAATCCTCGGTCTGGACTCGTACGGTCATCGTGCTCGCGCTTTCCTTCAGCCGCCCGTCACCGGCGGGAACAGGGCGACCTCGTCGCCATCGCGCAATTTCGCATCCGTCGTGACGAGCGCGTGGTTGACCGCCACACGAAACGCGCGGCCTGATCCCAACTCCAATGCAAAAGATCCTCCGCGCTCGCGCAATCGGGCAAGGACCGTCGCGACCGACGACTCGTCTTCGAGCGAAAGCGCCAGTGATTCACCCGCGCTTCCAAAGGCCTCACGCAGCCGCGCCAGGTAGACCAGGCGAACCGTTACGAGACCAGGAGTAAGTGAATCGGGCATGAAGTCACCGGGAAATCGGGTACCGCAGGCAGCGGACCCGATTTCCCGATTTTACGCGGAGGGAGCAGGAAGAGGTAGGGCGAACGCCGTGGCGCTAAATATGACCGCGCACGACGCAAATCAGAAACGCAGCTGCATGCCGAACTGAACCTGGTCGGACTCGGGCAACACTCCCGTCACAGGTTCGCCAGCGAGGCGACCATAGCGCGCGTATTCGAGCCTAAGTCCGAGCACCCGGTTTATGTCGTAGCGCATGCCGAGGCCGTAATTGACGCCATCGCGAATGCGCTGCGTGTTGCCGACGCCGCCACTGTATGAATTGGCGGCAAGCGTCTCGCTCTGGATATAGCCCAGCCGACCGTACAGAGAGAATTTCTTGGCAAAACCCCAGCTGGTATAGACGTCCGCGTTCCAGGTCCTGGCGGCGGCCTCCGAAGCATTAGCAAACGCGAGCCCCATGCCCGGGCGCCCCGATGCGCCATCAGGACGCAGTGCAAAGCGGTCGGTGGACGCTACGGCAGCTTCCACCGCAATGTCATTGCCCCAGCGATAGCCCCCAAAGGCCAACGCGCGCGGGCCAACGTCTTCCGTCGCAGGCGGCGTGAACTTGCCCCAAGCGGAAGAAATGTGGCCGAACTGGAGACCATCGGATTCGTTGCCGCGGTCGCGCATGGAGAGCCCACCATAAAAGCCCGTCAAAGCAGACTCCGGCGCGCGTTCGTCCGCCATGACCGGAAATGCCAAACAGGCTCCGGTAATGGTTACGATAATCGCTGCAAGTAATTGATTCTTATTCATATCAACGGGGCTTCTGCTTATTGACCGGCGCTACGGAGTGGCAAGGACTCGTGACCGAAGGGAAAACCCTGGCCAGCAACGCATTGGTCAACGGGAAACACTGCAAGTTCAAGCTACTCCCGGCTCGCTGGCAAGTCAATTCGACCCCGTCCATTCGATGGCGTGGGTGTGGATAAATGTTGCGATTTCGTCCAGCGCACTCAATGCGAAGGCCGGAATGCGGCCCGTAGCGAAGGCTTCCGGGTCGTCCGTGGCGATAGCGGCAATGTGAGGATCCTGTGGATGAAGCAGTGACTTCCCCTCCGATTGGCGCCAAATCTCCAGCTTGGGCATCGGGTACGCCTTGTAGCCCTCGACCAGCGCCAGGTCGCAGGGCGAAAGCCGGGACAGTGCCTGCGGCAACGTCAGTTCCGCGTCGCCCCGCAATTCATGCACCAGCGCCCAACGCAAACCCGAGCTGATCAACACTTCTCTGCTGCCTGCCACGCGATGCCGGTAGGAGTCCTTTCCCGGTTGGTCGAGATCGAACGAATGGTGCGCATGCTTGATCAGCGAAACCCTGATGCCGCGAGCCACGAGGAGCGGGATGAGCGCTTCGATCAGCGTGGTCTTGCCGCTGCCCGACCAGCCCGCGAAGCCAAAGACTCGCATCAGCGGTGGTCACGCAATACGGCGATGGAGCGAGAGTAAAGGGCAATTTTCATGAGCGGGATCAAGGTCGCACATCGGGGAACCGGATTGTAGCGTTGGATAGCCTGGGTTCCATCGCAAACGTCCAAGACCCATGCCTCCCCTCGCTGGTTTGCGGGACACCCATGCGCCAGCCTATAGTAGGCGGTGCGGCCATGTTTCTGCCGTGAAGAGGACAGTCGCTCCCATGCCCAGGAACATCGCCACCAACCTGCCCGTAACGATCGACAAAACCCCGGGAAACGTCGGCGGTGTCATTGAACGCGTGATCGCCGAAGTGCCTCCGCCACGGACACACGCCGTCAGCGATCCCGGGAGCAGTGCCGACGCCATCGCCCGGCGCGCGGCAAAAAAGGCTGCACTGCTATCGGGCTCGCTTGCGTTGCCGCCCGGCCCGTTGGGGATGCTGACGGTGCTGCCGGACCTCTACCTCATCTGGAAAACGCAGCGGCAGATGGTCGCGGATATTTTCGGACTCTATGGCCGCACCGCAGAACTGACGCGCGTGCACATGCTGTATTGCCTGTTCCGCCACGCCGCCAGCCACGTGATGCGCGACGTCGTGGTGCGCACCGGTCAGAGAGTAATCGTCCAGCAGGTTGGTTCCGGCGCACTGCGAGGCATTGCGCAACGAGTTGGCGTCACCCTAAGCAAACGCGTCGCCGGCACGGCCGCAACCCGCTGGGTGCCGCTGGCCGGCGCCGCCGCGGTCAGTGCCTATGCGTACTGGGACACGCTGCAGGTCGCCCGCACGGCGCACAAGCTCCTGATGACGTCCGTCGAGAGTGACGGCCTTAGTGTCGGCGACGGTCACTAGCGGACATTTCGCTCATGTGCGGCCGTTACGAACTGCATACGCTACCGGCAGCGCTGGCACTGGCTTTCGGCGTGCCGTTTCCGGCCTCGATGCGCTCCCGCTACAACATCGCACCAATGCAGGAGGTGACCATCATCAGGCACGCGAAGACCGGCGTGCGCGAACTCGCGAACGTCCGCTGGGGCCTCGTACCCCGATGGGCCAAGGACCCGGCCATCGGCAACAAGATGATCAATGCGCGCTCGGAGACGCTGGCCGAAAAGCCTTCGTTTCGCACCGCGCTGAAGCACCACCGCTGCCTTTTACCCGCGGATGGCTTCTATGAATGGATGCAATCGCCTGCGGGCACCAAGCAGCCGATCCACATCGGCATGAGGGATGGCGCCCCGTTTGCGTTTGCCGGATTGTTCGAACGCTGGCTTTCTCCGGCGGGCGAAGTGCTCGACACCTGCACGATCATCACCACCCGGGCCAATGCCCTGCTCTCCCCACTGCATGACCGCATGCCAGTGATCATTCCGCCAGCAGCGTTCGACCGCTGGCTCGACGTGGCCAATGACGACACATCACCGCTGTTTGCGCCCTACCCGGCCGAAGCGATGATGTACTACCCGGTATCGACGAGGGTCAACAGCGTGAAGAACGACGACCCGAAGTTGATCGCACGCGTGGAAGAATCAGCACCCCAGGCCGCGGCCGTCCCGCCCGAGGAGACAACATCCGTGCCGGAACAGGACTCGCTGTTTTGAACGACGCCGGAGCGCAACCGGCTACTTGCCCGGTGCTCCAGCCGCAATCCATGCCGCGATCACCGCGCGCTCGGCATCGGTCATCTGCGTAAGGTTGCCGATGGGCATGGTCCGGGTCAGCACGGCCTGCTCGTTGATCTTCGTCGCATTGGCGGTGAACTGAGCGGCCGATTCGAGAAGCAATCCCTTGGGCGCCACGGAAAACCCCGGCTGCGTCGGCACCTCGGCGTGACAGGTCGCGCAGCGCGTCGCGACAATCCGGCTCACGTCCGCGAAGGTGAAGTTTTTCGCGAGTTCCGGCTCGGGCGGCGCGATCACCACGGCGAGCAATGCAGCGCCCGCGGCTGCAGCCACGGGGATCGCCCACACCGTCCTGCCCTTGTGCCGCAGATTGAAGAAGTGACGGACAAAAGCAGCGAGCAACAGGATGGCCGCCAGCACCAGCCACGCGTGCGAATGCCCGAAAGTGATCGGATAGTGGTTGCTGATCATGATGAACAGCACCGGCAGCGTAAAATAATTGTTGTGCACGGAGCGCTGCTTGCCGCGAAGTCCGAACACTGGGTCGGGCGGGGTGCCCTGCTGCTTCGCCTCAACCAGCTTGCGCTGCGCCGGAATGATCACGTAGTAGACGTTGCACGCCATGATCGTGCCCATCATCGCGCCGACCTGCATGAACATCGCGCGCCCGCTGTAGACGTCCGAGAGCCCCCACGCCACCAGCGCGAAGAACATGACCATGACTACGCCGAGCAGCGTTTCCCGATTGAAGCCGGCGCGCTTGCATGACTTGTCGTAGAACACCCAGCCGGTCGCAAGCAGCGCCATGGAAATGGCAACCGCCTGCCAAGGAGCCAGATCGGCCACGCTGCGATCGATCATGTAGACGTCTGCATGCGCGTAGTACATGACGGCGAACAGCGCGAAGCCGGTGATCCACGTCCAGTACGCTTCCCATTTGAACCAGTGGAGTGGTTGAGGCAGTGTTTCTGGCGCGACGCGGAATTTCTGCACGTGGTAGAAGCCGCCGCCGTGGATGGCCCATAGCTCCCCGCCGACGCCGTCATCCGCATCCGACTTTTTCGCAGGCGGGAGGAGGCTGTTGTCGAGGAAGACGAAATAGAAGGACGCACCGATCCACGCGATGCCGGTGATCAGGTGAACCCAGCGCAACAGCAGCTGTAGCCACTCGCTTGCGTACGCTTCCATGGCGCGCGAATCAGCTCCCGCGATAGGTGGAATAGCTCCACGGAGAGGCGAGCAGTGGCACGTGATAGTGCGCGGCAGTATCGGACACGCCAAAATCGATGACTACTTCGTCGATGAACGGTGGCTCAGCTACGGCGAATCCGGCCTTGGCAAAGTAAATGCCCATGTTGAAGACCAGGCGGTAGCGTCCCGGCGCGAAGGACGCGCCCTCGAGCAGCGGCTCGTCACAGCGGCCGTCGGCATTGGTCACGGCATCGCGCAGCAGAGCGTAGCGCTCACCTAGATTGCGATAGAGCGTTACCGTGATCCCCGCCCCGGGCTGTCCCCGGGCCGTATCCAGCACATGCGTAGTCAGACGACCCATCGACGGCCTCCCGGCGAAATTTCCGGTGCTTTGTGCGCACGAATCACGATTGCGCGAGTGGTCCGGATTGTATACAGTTTTGCCACAATCGCAGCCCGATTCCACATTGTCGGTCAACCTCAAATTTTCCCATCGCGGTGCAACTCCAATGAGTCAAATGAGCGCATCGGCGTCGTTCGAGCCGGGCTATCCCCGCGACATGCGGGGCTACGGACGGCAACCGCCGCACGCACAATGGCCTGGCGGCGCTCGCATCGCCGTGCAGTTCGTGCTCAACTATGAGGAAGGCGCCGAGAATTGCGTGCTGCATGGCGACGCCGCCTCGGAGGCCTTCCTGTCCGACATTCCCGCCGCGCAGCCATTCGCCGCGCGCCACTTGTCTATGGAGTCGCTGTACGAATACGGCTCACGTGCAGGCGTGTGGCGATTGTTGCGCTTGTTCCGCGAGCGGGCAATGCCGTTGACGGTGTTCGGAGTGGGCATGGCGCTTGCGCGCAATCCGGCGGTGGTCGACGCCTTCCTCGAAGACGGTCATGAAATCGCAAGCCACGGCTGGCGCTGGATGTCCTACCAGCACGTTGAGGAGCCACTGGAGCGCGAGCACATGACGCTGGCCGTGGAAACGATCGCGCGCCTAACCGGACGACCACCTTTAGGCTGGTACACCGGGCGCGACAGCCCGAACACGCGACAACTCGTGGTTGAGCATGGGGGGTTCCTCTATTCGGCCGACGGCTATGGAGACGACCTCCCGTACTACCTCCCCGTGCAGGTGCGTCAGGGTGCCGCACCGTTGCTTATCGTTCCCTATGCGCTCGACACCAATGACATGCGATGTGTCACCTCGCCGGGCTTGAACAACGGGGACACATTCTTCACTTATCTCAAGGACGCGTTCGACGTGCTCTATGCGGAAGGCGATCCTGCGGGCCTGAATGCGCCCAAGATGCTTTCGGTCGGGCTGCATGGCCGAATCGCCGGCAGGCCCGCACGCGCCGCGGCCATCGCGCGTTTCCTCGAGCACGTCCGCAAGCACAACGACGTTTGGATAGCGCGCCGGGTGGATATCGCGCGCCATTGGCTGAAACTTCATCCGTTCCCCGGCATCGCGTGACGCTGGCCGACTTGAACCGCGTCGACCGCGCCACCTACGTCGCGCGCCTCGGGGGGATATTCGAACATTCGTCCTGGGTGGCGGAGCGCAGTTTCGACGACCGGCCCTTTGCCAGCATCGGCACACTCCATGCGGCCATGGTCGCGGCCATGACGCGCGCTTTGGAAAGTGAGCAACTGGTGCTGCTGCGAGCCCATCCGGAACTAGCGGGCAAGGAGGCCGTCAGCGGGGAGTTGACCCTCGAATCGAAGGACGAACAAGGCGGTGCCGGCCTCGACCAGTGCTCGCCGTCGGAACTTGCCCGTATCTCCGATCTCAATCGTCGTTACCGTGTCAAGTTCGGCTTTCCATTTATTGTTGCGGTCAAGGGTATGGACCGCGCTGACATATTGCATGAATTCGCCCGCCGCCTGGAACGGGAACGGTCAACAGAATTTTCCGAGGCGCTGCACCAGGTGTCGAAAATCGCGCGCATTCGCCTGCAAACGCTCATACAAGATGAGGGAACAGCGAGAGCAACTTGAGTGCGAGGTTAGAGCAAAGTCAAAGCAGAGTTGAAGCAAACTGAACGGGCAACGAGTGCATGCTGGGTCAACGCTGAATGCACGTCAAAGAACCGTTAAAATTCAACATGGACAAATTTCCCGAAGACATCTACACCGAAGCGGAACCGGACAGCGACACGCTGGCCAACCTGGGGCCGCTCAAGTCCATGGCAGGCATCTGGACCGGTACGCGCGGACTCGACGTGGCACCGAAGGCCGACGGTCCGGAAAAGAAAACGTTCATCGAGAACTACGAGATGCAGCCGATCGACGCGCAGGTCAACGGACCGCAGCTCTACTATGGACTGCGGTATCACACGCAGGTCTTCAAACCGGGCGACCCGGAAACATTTCACGACCAGGTGGGCTATTGGCTCTGGGAGCCGGCCACCGGCGAGGTGCTGCTGACACTGGCCATCCCGCGCGGCCAGGTGGCGATGTATGCAGGAAACGCCACCGCCGATGCGCGGACATTCCGCCTGGAGGCGAGGCGCGGATCACTGACTAACGGCATCGTCTCGGGCAGGTTCCTTGAACACGCGTTCCGCACCGAGAGCTGCACCATGACGGTCAGCATCAACGACGATGGCACCTGGCCCTATGAACACGACACCATGATGATCATCCCGGGACTGCCGGAACCGTTCCACCACACCGATCGCAACACGCTCCACAAGATCGGCGAGCCCAACCTCAATCCAACGGCAATTGCCGAAGCGAAGGAAAACGGCGGCGGCTAGCGGGTCGAAAAATGGAAGACGTTAGCGCAAGCTGGCGTTGACACCCGCCAACGCGGCATTACCCGGCACCAGATCGGCGTCCGTCAAAGCGTTGAGCGGGACGGGCACCGTCTCCAGTGCGTCGTGCAGGTCAGTGCTGTCGGGATGCAGGTACAGCAGTCCCGTCACTACCTCACCTGCAGCGCGGCGCGACTCGAGGAAGGCCATCGCGGAGACCTTGTCGGTGGGATCGTAGTCATCGTTGAGCTTGCGCAGGCGGATCGTGTCGCCGTCGTGCAGGAGAACATCGCGGACCTCACCCGGCGCGTAGCTCGTGGTGATTTCCTCGCGTGAGGAAATAAAGTCGAGGCGGTTGACGGCGTCGTTATGTTCGCGCACGTAGTCATAACTCTTGGTGGAGCCCACGTGATTGTTGAAGGCGACGCATGGACTCACGATGTCGATCAGCGCCGCGCCGCGATGCTGTACCGCCGCCTTGATCAGCGGAACCAATTGCCCCTTGTCTCCCGAAAAGCCGCGCGCTACATAGGTGGCACCCAGCGTCAGCGCCAGCATGGCCAAGTCGATCGACTCATCGCGATTGATCGCACCTTTCTTGCTCTTGCTGCCGCGGTCGGCCGTCGCTGAGAACTGTCCCTTGGTGAGGCCATAAACGCCATTGTTCTCGACGATGTAGACCATGTTCACACCGCGGCGAAGACTGTGCGCAAATTGGCCCAGGCCGATTGATGCTGAATCGCCGTCACCCGAAACACCAAGATAGATCAGGTCGCGGTTGGCGAGTGCCGCGCCGGTCAGCACCGATGGCATCCGACCATGGACGCTGTTGAATCCGTGCGAATTGCCGAGAAAATAGGTGGGGGTCTTGGACGAACACCCGATGCCGGAGAGCTTGGCAACCCGGTGCGGCGCAACGTCGAGTTCGAAGAACGCCTGGATGATTGCCGCCGAAATCGAATCGTGGCCACACCCGGCGCACAACGTGGAGATGGCCCCTTCATAGTCACGCCGGGTAAAGCCCAGCGCATTCCTGGGCAAAGACGGGTGATGAATTTTCGGTTTGGCGAGGTAGGTCATGGCGCAACCTTACGCAACGGCAGGACATTGAAGAGCCGCACCTTTTCGGCGATTTCCCGGGTGATGAACCGCGCGGTAACCGGTGTGCCGTCGTAGTGAAGGATGGAGATGAGCTTGGCCGGGTCGATACCGCATTCGTTGACGAGCAACGATTTCATCTGGGCATCCCGATTTTGTTCGACCACGAAGACACGCTCGTGTGCATGAATGAATTCCGCGACCGCATCGGCAAACGGAAAGGCTCGGATGCGCATGCGATCGAGCCGGATGCCATCTCCTTCGAGCGCCGCCAATGACTCGCTCATGGCCGCACCGGTCGAGCCGAACCAGATCACGGCAGATTTCGCAGGTTTGACTGCCTGCTCGATCTCCGGCGCTGGAACGTACTCCTTCGCAGTCTCGAACTTGCGCTGCAGGCGCTGCATGTTGTCGACGTAGGCGGGCCCCTCCTCCGTGTACTTCGCGTAGCGGTCCTTGGTCGTGCCGCGCGTGAAGTAGCCGCCCTTGGCCGCGTGCGTGCCCGGATAGGTGCGAAAGGGAATGCCGTCGCCATCCACATCAAGGTAGCGGCCGAAATCCCGGCCCGTCTCGAGCATGGCCGCTGTCATGACCTTGCCGCGATCCATCTGGCGAGTGTCGTCCCACACAAAAGGCTCGATGAGCCAATCCTGCATGCCAATGTCGAGGTCGAGCATGACGAATATCGGCGTCTGCAACCGGTCCGCCAGGTCAAACGCGGTCGCGGCAAATTGGAATGACTCGCCCGGATCCTCCGGAAACAACAATACGTGCTTGGTGTCACCGTGCGACGCATAGGCACAGCAAAGCAGGTCCGCCTGCTGCGTGCGCGTCGGCATGCCGGTGGATGGGCTGCCGCGCTGGACATCAAACAGAACGGCGGGAATTTCCGCGAAATAAGCGAGGCCCAGGAACTCCTGCATCAAGGAGACCCCGGGGCCGGAGGTTGCCGTAAATGCCCGCGCGCCATTCCACGCTGCGCCAATGACCATGCCGATCGACGCCAGCTCATCTTCCGCCTGCACGATCGCGTAGCGCTTTTTTCCCGACGGCGTGTCGGTGCGAAATTTACGGCAGTACATCGCAAACGCTTCGGCGAGCGACGACGATGGCGTGATCGGATACCACGCCGCGACCGTGGCGCCGCCGTAAACGCAACCCAGCGCTGCGGCACTGTTGCCGTCGATGAAAATCCGTTCGCCCACCTTGCTGCTGCGCTTGACGTGGATCGGCAGCGGGCAGTCGAAATTGGCCAGCGCGTAGTCGCGCCCCAGATGCAGCGCTTTCTTGTTCGATTCAAGCAGCGCCTCCTTGCCCTTGTATTGCTCGGCAAACAGCTTTTCGATTTCCGCAGGTTCGATGCTGAGAATCGCCGACAGCGCGCCCAGGTAAACGATGTTCTTGAACAGCTGGCGCTGACGGGGATCGCTGTATACGGCATTGCAGATTGCCGTCAGAGGCACGCCAATCGGGGTCACGTCCGCGCGAAACTTGGATGGCGGCAGCGGCTTGGTCGAGTCGTAAAAGACGTAGCCGCCAGCGTCCACTTCAGCCAGGTCCTTGTCCCATGTCTGAGGATTCATCGCGACCGCCATATCGACGCCGCCACGGCGGCCACGCCACCCCGCTTCGACCACTCGAACTTCAAACCACGTCGGCAGGCCCTGGATATTGGACGGAAAGATATTGCGCGCCGCGACGGGCACGCCCATGCGCAGGATCGCCTTGGCGAAAAGTCCGTTGGCCGACGCCGAACCCGAGCCATTGACATTGGCGAACTTGATGACGAAATCGTTGACGCGCGAAACGGTGGTTGGAGGCGTCATGACATCAATCCGCGGCCGTCGGCTGCAACGGTGCCGAGGGCCGCACTTCCGGTTTTGCAACCTCGGTCGACCCACGCTGTGGGTGGCAACGATCGTCGGCCTGCGCCATTTCCAGCAGGAACCTCTGCATGTCCCATGCACCGGTCGGGCAACGTTCGGCGCACAGGCCACAGTGCAGGCACATGTCCTCGTCTTTCACCATCACCCGACCGGTCTTGAGGCCGTCTGCGACATAGAGGTCCTGCTTGAGGTCCATTGCTGGCGCATTGAGCCGTGTCCGCAGGTCAGCTTCGGCGCCGTCGGCAGTGAAGGTGATGCAATCCATCGGGCAAATATCGACACACGCGTCGCATTCGATGCATAGCTTGGCGGCGAACACCGTCTCGACGTCGCAGTTGAGACAACGCTGCGCCTCCGCATAGCCGACCCGTCGGTCAAAGCCTAGCTCCACCTCGGTGCGAATGTCGCGCAGCGCGATCACCGTATCTTTCAGCGGCACGCGATAACGCTTGTCGTTGTGGATCGCGTTGTCGTAGCTCCACTCGTGAATGCCCATCTTCTGTGATAGCAGGTTGGTGTGCGGCGCGGGACGCTTGGCCACCGGCACGCCCTGGCAATGGTTGTCGATCGAAATCGCCGCGTCGTGACCATGCGCCACGGCCCAGATGATGTTCTTCGGACCGAATGCCGCATCGCCGCCAAAGAACACGCCGGGCCGAGACGATGCCATCGTCACAGAATCGACGACCGGCATTCCCCGGTCATCGAAGGTGATGTCATTGTCGCGCTCGATCCAGGGAAACGCGTTTTCCTGGCCAACGGCTACCAGCACATCGTCACAGGGCATGTGCATATCAGGTTCACCGGTTGCAACCAGTTGCCGCCGGCCCTTCTCATCCAATTGTGGCGCGACCTTTTCGAACGTCACGCCCGTCAGTTTGCCGCCCTCGTGCGTAAACGCCTTCGGCACGAGATAGTTGTGGATCGGAATACCTTCATGCTGGGCATCTTCCTTTTCCCAAGGCGATGCCTTCATTTCGTCGAAGCCGGAGCGCACCACGACCTGCACTTCCTCGCCGCCTAGCCGCCGCGACGATCGGCAGCAGTCCATCGCGGTGTTGCCGCCGCCCAGGACGATCACGCGCCTGCCGATGCGCGTGACGTGGCCGAATGAGACCGACGACAGCCAGTCGATGCCGATGTGGATATTCGCGGCGGCTTCCCTACGACCGGGAAGGTCAAGATCGCGTCCCCGCGGCGCACCACTTCCCACGAACACGGCGTCCCATCCTTCCGCCAGCAGTGCTTTCATGCTGTCGATGCGCTGCCCGCCGCGGAACTCGATACCCAGGTTGAGTACGTAGCCCACTTCCTCGTCAATCACGGAATCCGGCAGGCGAAATTTCGGGATTTGCGAACGGATCATGCCTCCCGCTCGCGGATCGCCGTCGAACACGATGCATTCGTAGCCAAGTGGGGCAAGGTCGCGCGCAACGGTGAGTGACGCGGGCCCGGCGCCGACCAGCGCGACGCGCTTGCCGTTTTTCTTCGCTGCCGGTGACGGTAAACGGTCGCGAATGTCTTCCTTGAAGTCCGCCGCTACTCGCTTCAGGCGACAAATAGCCACGGGTTCCGGCTTGGCATGGGACGTCGCGATCTCTGGTGAGCCCTCCTCCACGCGACCGCGTCGACAGGCGGGCTCGCACGGACGATCACAGGTGCGGCCCAGGATGCCGGGGAATACGTTGGACTTCCAATTGACGAGGTACGCGTCACCGTAGTGACCCGCAGCGATCAGCCGGATGTATTCGGGGACGGGTGTATGGGCGGGGCAGGCCCACTGACAATCGACGACCTTGTGGAAATAGTCGGGGTGCGCAATATCCGTCGGCTTCAAAACCAAACTCTCCTGTGGCGCGCCGGGTCGTCTTGTGCGTAGCGCGATTCACCTCCCAAAAGCAGGAATCACGCCCGGACCCTTGTCACTGCCGCGATGCTACGCCTGCTGCTGCCGCATTGAAAGCGCCCGCCACGCCAAGGGCTTGTTATGCGTGGGGTTTTTGCAACGACGCTGACAATCTTGAAGTCGCGGGCGGGCATTTTGCGGGGGAGGCTAGAATGTCATGCTGGCCCCTGAATTGGCATGCGTCAGCAAAAAACCGACATTAAGTGAAGGATTCTGCCGTGAACGCCTCTGAAGCGTTGCCGCTCCGACTGACCTCCTTCTCCCATGGCGGCGGCTGCGGCTGCAAAATCGCACCCGGCGTTTTGCGGGAGATCCTCGGCCGCGCCGCTCCTGGCGCATTGCCCGCGAACCTGCTGGTCGGCATCGAGACCGCGGATGACGCGGCCGTCTATCGCCTCAATGACCATCAGGCGATCGTGGCAACCACCGACTTTTTCATGCCGATCGTCGATGATCCCTTCGACTTCGGCGCCATTGCCGCGACCAATGCCATCTCGGACGTCTATGCGATGGGCGCCACGCCGCTGTTTGCGCTGGCACTCGTCGGCATGCCTGTGGACAAGCTTCCGGTCGAGACGATCCGCAAGATTCTCGCCGGTGGCGAGTCGGTATGTGCCCGCGCCGGCATTCCGATCGCCGGTGGCCACACGATCGATTCGGTCGAACCCATCTATGGACTGGTCGCCATCGGCGTCGTCGACCCGACGAACGTCAAGCGCAATGCCGGCGCCAAGCCCGGCGATGCACTTATCCTGGGCAAGCCGCTCGGCGTCGGAATCTACAGCGCCGCGCTGAAAAAAGGATTGCTTTCCGCGGACGGCTACAAGGCGATGTTGGCGACGACGACGCAACTGAACACGCCCGGCATGGCGTTGAGCAAACTTGAGGATGTTCATGCGCTGACCGACGTCACAGGCTTTGGACTTCTGGGACACCTTCTGGAAATCTGCCGCGGCAGTGGTGTTTGCGCGACCATCGATTTCGCGCGGCTGCCACTACTCGCCGAGGCAATGCACTTTGCCCTGGACGGAATCATCACCGGGGCATCGGGCCGCAACTGGGCGGGTTATGGCCCGGACATCGCACTTGCACCCAACCTGGGCGACGCCGAGCGCGCACTCCTTGCCGATCCACAAACCTCCGGTGGCTTGCTTGTTGCGTGTGCTTCCGATCGGGTTGCCGATGTTCTTGCGCTTTTCCAGGGCGAGGGATTCGCCCACGCGACAGTCATTGGGGAAGTCAGTGCCGGCCCGCCGCGTATAGCGATTCGCTAACAATGCACCGGCCCGCCGTTGCCATTCGCTGCGCCGCCACGACGCTTGCCCTGATGCTGATTGCCTCCATGTACACCGCGACCAGCACCGCCGCGCCCGGACCACAGCCCGCGAACGCCAGCGGCACATTCGGTCTGTACCCTGCCCCGGATTTTCGCCTGACCACGGGCGAATGTCGTGACTGCCCAACGATTCCGCAAGCGTTGTGGTATTTCCGAGACGAGACGATCGCGGTCCCGCGCCCGGGTCATTCAGTGTCCGGATTCGAGAAAGGCGTGCATGTCACTGACGACCTGCGCCATTGGGCTGCGGCGCGCTTGCCCGGTGCTGCGATCGACTACCCGCCTCTCGTGTGGATTGCCGCACCGCAGATCGTGCGTGGCGCAAAGTATTCGACGGATGGGCAGCTGCTGATGTTTGGTGAGGCGGCCCTTGCGTTCCGGCCCATTGCCAAGATTCCCCTCAACCGCTCGTACTACAGTGAAGCGTCCGTCGCATTCTTTCGCCAGCGCGAGGTCAGCGTGAGGGGAACGCCAAGTACAGACGCATTCATCGCGCGCACGATCTGGCCCGAGGACTTTACGGTCGGCGGCACGGCACCTGCGGCACGCATGTTGCCCACAGGGGTATCGGCTGCGGAGCAGTTGCGCAGCCTGATGCGTGAGGAACCGCGGGGCGGCGCGCAGAGTCCCTACGCCGTATCCACGGTGTGGCAAAAGGCAAGTGCGCCAAGCGATTGGGTCGGCAAGCCCGTTCTCGCATTGATGGTCAATGGGGCCCAGGGCGACGACGATGAAGCGCATGGCGGACATTTTGCACTTGTCACGGGGCGCGTGCAGGCCGACGGTCAAATCGGCAACTGGCTGGTAAACAATTTCTATTCGCTCGATGTCGAAAGCGAAAAAGGCATCATCGCGGCACCCGTTCCGCTCGACAACTACCTGGCCGACCTCAACTCCGGACAGGGCTGGTATCGGCCGTCGTACATGGTCGTCGCCGTATTGAAGGACGAACGCGCGGCCGTCGTCGTGCAGTCTGCCCTCAATCGCGTGTACAACCAGTTCTGGCGTCACCAGCTCGTCTACTACCACCCGAACGAAAATTGCGCGAGCATCAGCATCGACGTCTTGCGCGCGCTGGGTTGGGAAATTCCGCAGCGTGGTCCGACGTCACGCACGTTGGCGTGGCTTGGATTTCCGATCCTGGTCGTGAAAGAGCTCAGCATCGGCAAGGCCAAGCTCGCGTTCGATTACCTGCGCACCGATCAGACGCGGCTGATGCCGGCAGCAGCACTGGAAGAAGCCTTTGCCAGCTTGATCGCATTGGGCAATGGCAAGGTCGCGGAAGGCGACGGACTGCTCGCGACCATGCTCACGGAAGATCTGCAGGCAGTGGCTTTTGTGCGTTTCCCGCAATTTCCATCGAGTCGCGCATTCGGTGACGCACCCGCGGTCACGACCTGGGAATACAAGGCGCTCATCCCCAACGACCCAGCGCTTGTGCAAATAGTGCCGGTGCCGCCGCGGCCGTTTCCAGAAGGATTGAAGGATCCCGACCTGATTCCGCCGCCCTGGCGCCCCTCGGATTACGCCGTCCTGGTCTGGGCCCTGCTGACGGTGATCGGCATTCCGTTCGTGCTCTGGCGCTTGTGGCGCTGGCGGCACATGCGGCGCCACTAGCCGGCCCCAGGCTTCCATTCGCCTCGGCTTCAAATGCTCTTGACAAACGATCAATGATTCCATATTATTGGAAATGTGAAATCAAATCCGGTCCTCTCCCAGCGCAAGGCACCTGCCGTTCAGGCGGGCGTTGCCATCAGCGCGCTGGCCGCATTGGCGCAGGAAACCCGACTGGCCATATTCCGGCTACTGGTCGAATTCGCGCCAAAAGGCCTGACCCCCGGCGCCATCGCAATGCGCCTGAAGTTGGCACCCGCCACCCTGTCGTTCCATCTCAAGGAACTCGCAAACGCGGGGCTGATCGCCGATCGTCGCGACGGTCGCTTCATCTGGTACCAGGCCGACCTTGCGGCAATGGACGGACTGATCGCCTATCTCACTGAACACTGCTGCCAAGGTACCGGCGGCGCCACATGCGAAACGGAATGCGCGCCGGCCGCCTGTGGATCCATAGTCAAGCGCAGCAGGAGCAAACCATGAAGCGGTTCCACGTTCATCTCGGTGTACCTGACCTCTCCGCCAGCATCCGTTTCTATACCGGATTGTTCGGCATGGCACCTTCGGTTGAAAAGTCCGACTACGCGAAATGGATGCTGGACGACCCGCGCGTCAATTTCGCCATTTCCAGCCGTGGTCGCAAGGTAGGCCTGAACCATCTCGGCTTGCAGGCGGATTCGGCAGATGAACTCACAGACATCCGTACCCAATTCGAAGCAGCCGATGCGTCGGCGACAGTGGCCGAACCCGGGGCCAACTGCTGCTACGTGAAATCGGACAAGCACTGGGTCACCGATCCGCAAGGCATAGCGTGGGAAGCGTTCCACACGCTGAGCGCCATTCCGCTCTTCGGCGAGGACACCCAGACTGCGCCCGCGGCGGCGGCATGCTGCTCGCCCTCCGCCGCGCCTGAGCGCGCATCAGACGGCGCGGCAAAGAGTGCCCGCTGCTGCAGCTGAAGACACGAGAGCAATGACAAATCGCGTCTACAACGTTCTATTCCTTTGTACCGGCAACTCGGCGCGCAGCATCCTGGCTGAGTCGATCCTGAACAGCGCAGGTGCTGGACGCTTCAACGCGTTCAGCGCGGGATCGCGACCGACCGGTACCGTGAATCCGCTGGCCTTGGAGCTGTTGCGGGCGAGCCGCATGCCGACGGATGGCCTCGAAAGCAAATCGTGGGAACGCTTCGCGCAACCCGGTGCGCCGCAGCTCGACTTCGTGATCACCGTCTGCGACAACGCCGCGGGGGAGGCCTGTCCCGTGTGGCCGGGACAACCGATGACCGCGCATTGGGGTGTACCCGATCCTGCCGGCGTCGCGGGAAGCGATGAAACAAAGCGCAAGGCGTTCTCCGATGCCGGTCACATCCTGCGCAACCATATCCGGACATTCACAAGCCTGCCTTTTGCGACCCTCGACCGCCTTTCGCTGCAACAGGGAATGGACGACGACATCGGCAAGCGCGGCGAATGAGCACGTCCTTGTCCGGGACCGCGCCACTCGCGCCGACGCTTGGGGCATTCGAGCGCTGGCTCACACTTTGGGTCGCCTTGTGCATCGTTACCGGGATTGCGCTCGGCCAATGGATGCCCACGCCCTTTCGCGCGTTGGCGCGACTGGAAATCGCGCGCGTGAACGTGCCCGTCGGCATCCTGATCTGGCTGATGATCGTGCCGATGATGGTCCGGATCGACTTCGGCGCACTGCATCGCGTCGCCACCCATGCCCGTGGGATTGGCGTGACGCTCTTCATCAACTGGGCCGTCAAGCCTTTTTCCATGGCATTGCTCGCGTGGCTTTTCGTACGGCATGTCTTTGCGCCATGGTTGCCGGCGAACCAGCAGGACAGCTACGTCGCGGGGCTCATTCTACTTGCCGCTGCGCCCTGCACCGCGATGGTATTCGTCTGGAGCCAACTCTGCCGCGGTGACCCGTACTTCACGCTCTCGCAGGTGGCGCTGAACGACGTGATCATGGTGGTCGCTTTCGGACCGTTGGTTGCGCTGCTGCTCGGCGTGGCGGCGATCACCGTGCCGTGGGACACCCTGATCGTCTCGGTCGTTCTCTACATCATCGTGCCGCTCGTCCTGGCACAGGCATGGCGGCATGCTCTGCTGCGCCGCGGGCAGGGCGCGCTCGAGCGAATGCTGGCGCGATTGTCGCCGTTGTCCATTGCGGCCCTGCTTGCAACGCTGGTGCTGCTGTTCGCATTCCAGGGCGGGCAGATCCTTGCACAGCCGCTCATCATCGCCATGCTCGCCGTGCCGATCGTCATCCAGGTCTACTTCAATGCGGGCGCTGCCTATTGGCTCAATCGAAAGTTCGGCGTCGCGCATTGCGCCGCCGGACCATCCGCCCTCATCGGGGCGTCCAATTTTTTTGAGTTGGCGGTGGCTGCGGCGATCAGCCTGTTCGGACTGGAGTCCGGAGCCGCGTTGGCCACCGTAGTGGGTGTCCTGGTGGAGGTACCGGTCATGCTCTCGGTCGTCTACATCGTCACCGCATCGCAAGGCTGGTACGAGCGGACCGGCGGTTGAGGCGATGCCCTATTCCGCCGACTTGTGCGCACGAGCTGCGGTTAACGAAAGGCGATAGGCGACCAACGCCGCAATCGCGACCAGCAACAGCGCGTACGGCGTGATCGCGCGGTCCGGATCGATCGTATACAGCAGTGTAAGTGCAAGCGGTGCGCTGGACTTGAGGACGAACTGCGGCCGTGCAAGCCGCCCGAGCAGTGCGCCATAGCCGCGAGGTCCGAACAGCTCCGCGGGCACGGTGCCACGGACGATGGTCATGACACCGTTGCTCCATCCATAGATCATGGCAAATGCAAGCGCGACGATCCACACGCCATGAACCTGCGTGAACAGCGCAAGCGACAGAGCCATCAGCGAAAATGCCAGCGTGCCGACCGACAGTGCGCGCAAATGGCGTCCGAACGCGAATTCCATGATTCGTCCGGCCACCTGCATCGGCCCGATCAGGGATCCAATCAGCACCGCGTCGCGCGCGGACAATCCCGTTGCCGTGAGCAAATCGATGAGGTGCGCCGCGATTGCGGTGCCCATGAATGCGGCGAGCGCAAGCGCGGTGGCGAGCCACGCAAACACAGCGCCGCCTGCCGCGGGGGCCACGTTTGGCGCGTGCGGCTCGTCCCTGGCTGCGGCGTGCGGCGCCACGCGCGGAACCAGCAGCAAATGCAACGGCAGGCACACGACGAGATGCAGCCCGGCGTAGACGGCGAAGGTGTAGCGCCAGCCGATGACATCCAGCAGATATTGTGACAGCGGCCAGAACACGGTGCTGGCAAATCCACCGAACAACGTGAGCGCCGTCACCGCGCGGCGATAGGACGTGCCGGAGATCTGGTGCAGCGTGGCAAACGCCGGGTCGTAAAGGCAAGCCCCCATCGCGGCGCCCGCCAGCAACCACCCGGCGAGCATCGTAAGCGGCCCTTGGCAGGAGGCGAGAACGATCGACGCCAGCGCGCCGATCAGCGACCCTGCCGCCAGTACGCGCCGGCCGCCGTGCATGTCGATTTGCCGACCCACGACCGGTGAAACCAATCCGGAGAGAAACAGGCCCGCAGTAAAGCTACCGAACAGGAGGACATCGGAGATTCCGAGTTCCTGCCGCATCGCCCCGCCCAGCACGGCGATCGTGTAGAAGAGCGAACCCCAGGAAATAATCTGCGCGATACCGAGCGCGCTGACCGTGCGCCACAGCCGTGGATCGCGATCCGTGACCGGCAAGTCCTAGGCCCCGCCCAACATGTCCAAGAGCGCCAATGCGACGACTTCGGTTGCGCGGTGCAGGTCATCGAGTTTTAATTTCTCGTCCGCACGATGGCCATTGGCCTCGACCAATGTGCGCGGGCCCGCGCCATAGAGCACGGTCGGAACGCCGGCGGTCGTGTACAGACGCGCGTCCGTGTAGATGGGCACGCCCTGGGTCGGCAATGCCTCGCCCATGACAGCCTCGCCGTGGCGCTGCAGCGCCGCGACCAGTTTTTCCTGGCCGGGAATTGGCACGAAGGGGACGGCCAACAGGACGCGCGTCACACTCACCTTGGTGGCCGGCCACTTCGCGGCGAAGTCGTGAATCTGCCGGGTCAATGTCGCCTCTACTTCGGCCGGATTCTCGTCAGGAATGATTCGGCGATCGATACGAAACGAGACGTGGTCCGGCACCACATTGGTGTTGATGCCGCCCTTGATGAGTCCGACCACCAGTGTGGGCGAAGCAATGCCGGATACCGCGGATTTCCTCTCCGCAAACGATTTGCGCAATTCATAGAGATCGGACAGGATGCCCGTCGCGGTTTCGAGCGCATCGACGCCCTTCTCGGGTTCCGCGGCGTGCCCGGATTTACCGGCGATATCGACTTGAAGGTGCAGGCAGCCGTTGTGCGCTGTGGTGATGCCGTACGAGAAGCCAGCCGAAATCGCATAATCCGGCGCGCTGATCTTTTTTTGCAGCAGCCATTCCGGACCGATTGCGCCGCCCACTTCCTCGTCGTAGGTGAAGTGCAGTTCGACCGTGCCGTCGAATGCCGCGCCATTTGCCGCCGCGTCACGCAATGCGAGCAGCGCAAACGCATAAGTCGCAAAGTCCGACTTCGATACCGCGACGCCACGGCCGTACATGAATCCATCATTGATTTCCGCGCCATAGGGTTCCATGGTCCAGCCTGATCCCGGCGCCACCACATCGCCATGCGCGTTCAGTGCGATCACGGGCCCTGAACCGGCGCCAAAGTGGACCCGCACGACCAGCACCGTGCAACTCAGCATATCGTTGGCCTTGACCGCTTCGTCGGGGATCACATGGCGCTCGACCGCGAACCCCAGCGCCTCAAGCAGTTCCGCCGTGCGACGCGCATGCGGTGCGCAGTCGCCCGGTGGATTATCGGAAGGCACCTTGACCAATTCACCGAGGAAACGATCCTGCTCAGCGCGATGCGCGACGAGAAAATCGTGAACGGCGCGCGCGATGTCGGTCATGGGAAAATTGTCGACAAGACGGCTGTAGAATGCGCGGCTTACCGGCTAAAGGGAGAGAACGCGGCGATGAAGCGCAGGAACGCGCGCGCGCCGGCAGCGACGTCGTCCAGTGTCACCGCTTCCGCCGGATTGTGGCTGATGCCATCCTTGCACCGGACGAAGATCATGCCGATCGGCGCGATAGCGATCAGCGCCATGCCATCGTGGCCCGCGCCGGACGGCAGATGGCGAACGCGCCCACCCTCCTCCGCAATGGCCGCCGCAATCTGGCGTTGCATCGCCGGATCGCAAGGCGCGGTCTTTGCCTCCCACAGCGATGTGACCGACATCTCGATCTTGCGGCGCTGGACGATGGCCTCGCATGCAGAACGGATTTTAGCCACCGCTGCATGGCGCTTGTCGTCCGTGGGCGCCCGCACGTCCAGCGAAAAGCGGACCTTGCCCGGAATGACGTTCATCGCGCCCGGCAACGCCTCAATTCTTCCCACGGTAGCCACGATGTCCGGTAGCGACGTGGCAATGCTTTCGATTGCCGACATGCATTCCGCGGCGGCCGCGAGGGCATCGCGGCGCAATCCCATGGGCACAGTTCCGGCGTGGCCGGCCATCCCCGCCAGCTCGAAAGTGAACCGGTTGCCGCCGTTGATTGCGGTGACGACGCCTGTGGCCAAGCCCTCCGATTCAAGGACGGGACCCTGCTCGATGTGCAGCTCGGCGTAGGCCAGGACACTCTCGGGCTTGCGGGCGATGGCCGCGATCTGCGCAGGATCGAGCCCGAACTCGCGCAGGGCTTCGCTCATCGCGATGCCGTTGGTGTCGACCTTGTCGAGCACGGCCGAATCGAAGGTGCCCGCGACCGCTCGACTGCCGAGGAGCGTCGAGCCGTAACGCACGCCCTCCTCATCGCCAAAGCCCAGGACTTCGATGGCATAGGTAAGTCGCACCCCAGCGGTGCTGAGTGCGCTCACGCATTCGACTGCCGATATCACACCCAGCATGCCGTCGTACTTTCCAGCGTCGCGTACGGTGTCGAGATGCGACCCCAGCATGAGGCACGGCGCGTCGGCATGCTCACCTTCGTAGCGACCCACGCAGTTCCCGATGGCATCCACATGCGCGGCCATTCCGGCCTCGCGCATCCAGCCCAGGACGAGTTCATTGGCCTGGCGCTGTTCGGACGACAGGAAGACGCGTGTCAATCCGCCCGGGAGTTCCGACAGGCGGCCCAGGGCCGCACATCGGTCCCAGATGCGTTGTGGCTGCAATGCGGCGAGAAGGGCGGGATCAGTGGGCATGTCGGTAGGGGCGCCGCGCTGGTTACACATGGGGCAGCGAGGTGGGTCGACGCAATTCTAACCCGGACGGCGATGTCCCAATTTCAGGGATGTCTGTAATTTTTCGAACGTCGTCCTGTGCAAATACCATGGTTCCGCGGTGCTAAACTTGCCCAATGATCGCTGATCAACGTTCGCTCGTCGTCGCGCTTGTTCTTGCCTTGTCGGCCTGCCAGAACATTCCGCGCACTGGAGAGGCGGCGTCGCCCACGAACATGCCTACCAACATTCCCGGCAATGCCATGCCCCCTGTGGTCACGACCGCGGCGGACCTGATCGTCGGTCCGGAATGGAGATGGCAACGTACACAGCTGGGTAATGCGCCGCAGGTGGTCGCGGCCACACCGGTGCGCTACACGCTGACATTTCAGGGTGGCGGGCGCGTCAATGTGCGCGCGGACTGCAATCGAGGCAGCGGCAGCTACGAAGTCAACGGCGCGCAGATGAAATTCGGCGCCATCGCACTCACCCGCATGGGATGCCCACCCGGCTCGCAGGACGGGGAATTCCTGCGGTCGCTGGCGCAGGTCGCGGCCTACGCCATGGCGGGCAACGAATTGTTACTGCTGCTGGCCGATGGCGCGATGATGCGGTTCCGGACGGGATCCTAGAGTTCGCCGGGGGCGCCCATTTCGTGCTCGGCCCGTTTCGGCAAGCCATCCGCGGCGACATTCCTGCCATGCATCGGGTTCGCCTTGCGGTACTGGAAAACAGACTTACGTCCAGTGTCAACGCGGAGCAGCACTATATTCCGGCGATCGAGCAAACCCGGCAGAGGCTGGGTCATTGAGGTCGACGATACGGTAGTAGGATTTGCTGTCGGCGATGCGGAAACTGGGAACTTCTGGGCACTCTTCGTGGACACCGAGCATGAGGGTCGCGGCTACGGCCAATGTCTGCATGAGGCAATGGTCGCGTGGCTGTTCGCGCAGGGACTCGCGAAATTGTTTCTAAGCACGGCGCCAGATACACGGGCTCAGCACTTCTATGAAGCCGCCGGGTGGGAGTACAAGGGCCTCTTGGAAATTGGTGAGTCACTCTTTGAGCGCCATAACTCAAACGCGCCTTAAACTGTCGCTTCACTCAAATTTCCCGATATGCGACGTCGCCGAGGAAGCTGATCGCTGCTAAGTTTGTATCGTTAGGCATCATTGGGAGCCACCATGCCGTTACTGGGTGCGACAAAGGAACTTCTACGATTTCTGCAAAACAATCCAGCCATTCGTTCGCGTATTGCGGCGCCAGCGAATGCGACGCTGCTCTACGCCGGAAACTTCATTCGGCCGATGTGGCAAGAACTGGAACAGTTGAAACGGTCAAGTCCTGAAGTCGCGTCCAAACAGGTCTTGCCCGAAGTATTGGTAAGGATTCAAACGCCCGGGCAAGTCCAGTCGAATTTGCTTGCCTGGGCCAAGGCCCTGGACAGCCTGCACCCGTGGAAGGATAACGGCTTCATCGCGTGGAGAGCGCTTTCTGGAATATTCGCATCGAATGCGCGAGGGACAGTCTCGTTTGCCATTGGCTCGGGCATCACGAAATCCGAAAAGGTGTTCGCAGCAACGGAGCTACCGGTCCTGCTAAGGAATCCGAATTTGGACTCCATCACCAGAGATGTTCTAGGCTACTACCAACGTTGCATGCAGAACGGCCAAAGTGCCGTCAACTTTGGCTTCATTGGCGGTTAGTCTCATTATCGGGCGGGGATGACAAGAGCTGAGTCACAATCGCGGTCGCAAAACCGCATCGCAAACCGAACGACAGGTTCACACCCTGGAACTGGGTCGCTGTCGGTGCGCCACACTTCCTTCGCGCGATCTATCAACAGTTTCATCCGTTAGGAACGCTCAGCACAGCTTTCCCGTGCGCGGGCTATTATCCCAGGCGCACAGCCCCTGCATAGAGGTTAGATCCGGCTTGCAGTACCTGCGCGGCGGTTCCGAAACTGACACTGGCGAGCACAGATTGCGCGGGTGTCGCCCCGATGTTGGTCAGTGCGTTGCGATGGCCGAAGTCATATGCAAAGTCGCCTCCGAGTGCGGCGGTGTCGCTGCCGGAGAGGTAGTTGCCGGATAGCGCATTGGTCAGATTCCAGCTCGTAAGCGCTGGATTGGCGACAAGCGCTGCATCAAACGCTCCCACAATTCCGGTAAAATTGAAGTTGACCAGCTTCTTGTTGAACAGCGGATCGCTTCCGGTTGCATTGAAGGCAGCCATGGCATCAGCCACTACTTGCAGATTGAGGACACTTTTATTGTTGACGCCCGCCTGGTACCAATTCTTGAACGTGATCTGATCGCCGTTATTGGCGTCGAGGATGAGATCAAGTCCCGTCTTCTTCAGCTTGAGATCGGAATAGGCCACGCCGCCGCCCAGCGTCAGCGTGTCGTCGGTGCCTATGCTGGCGTTTACGGTGTCCGCACCATCGCCTTTGTTGAACCCGATCACGTCGGCGCCTCCGCCCGTGGTCAGCGTATCGTTGCCGCTGCCGCCCAGGAGCATCTCCCGTCCCGCACCCCCGGCCAGGGTGTCGGCGCCGGCGCCACCATCGAGCAGGTTGTTGCCGAAGGTGTCGGTAAGAATGTCATTGCCGGCCCCACCTTGGACCAGGTCGTTGCCGTTGTTTCCATTCAGCGCGTCGTTGCCGTTGTCACCCCACAGCGTGTCATTGCCGTCCATCCCCGCGAGGACATTGTTTGCCGTGTTGCCACGCAACCAGTTGGCGATGGCATTTCCGGTTCCGTCGAGAGCGGCCGCGCCGGTCAGGGTAAGAAATTCCACATTGGCGGCCAGCGTCAACGAAACCGCGCTTTGCACCGTGTCGGTTCCGGCGCCTGCACCCTCGGTGACGACGTCCGTCGCTACGTCGACGACATAGGTATCGTTACCCGCGCCCCCTACCATGGTGTCGTTGCCCGCACCTCCAGTGAGCACGTTGTCGCCGCTATTGCCGGTCAGCACGTTGGCCACAGTATTGCCGGTGCCATTGATCGCTGCCGTGCCGGTCAAGGTCAGGTTCTCGACATTGGCACCCAACGTGTAGGTCACGCTGCTTTGAACGAGGTCGGTGCCGGCGCTGGCCGCTTCCGTCACCACGTCGGTCGCAACATCGACGACGTAGGTGTCGTTACCGGTACCTCCAACCAGCGTGTCGTTGCCCGCGCCTCCATCCAGCACATTGTTGCCGCTGTTGCCCGTCAATGTGTTGCCCAGGGTATTGCCTGTAGCGTTGATCGCCCCCGTGCCCGTAAGCGCCATATTCTCGATGTTCGCCATCAGCACGTAGCTGACGCTGCTCTGGACCAAGTCCGTGCCGGCCCCCGCGTTTTCCGTCACCATGTCACCGACGTTATCCACGACGTAGGTATCGTTGCCCGCACCACCCAGCATGGCGTCGGCGCCGGTGCCACCGTTCAGCGTGTTATTTCCGGAATTGCCGGCCAAAGTATTGGAGAGCGTGTTGCCCGTAGCGTTGATCGCGGTGACGCCCGTAAGCGTCAGGTTCTCCACGTTGGCGGCCAACGTGTACGTTGCCGACGCTTGTACGGAATCCGTTCCCTCGCCCGAATTCTCGACGATTACATCGCTTGTGCTGTCGACGACGTAGGTGTCATTGCCCGTGCCGCCCTTGAGCGTATCGACACCGGCGCCGCCATTGAGCTGGTCATCGCCGGCATTCCCGGTCAGCGTATTGGCGCCGGCATTTCCAGTCAGGATGTTGTTACCGGCATTGCCGGTCCCATTGATTGCGGCGGAACCCGTGAGCGTGAGGTTCTCGAGGTAAGTGGCGAGGGTATAGGTCACACTCGCTTGCACCGTATCCGTACCGCCACTGGCCAGTTCCGTCACGACATCGCCGCTGCTATCTACGACGTACGTGTCATTGCCCGCTCCACCAGCGAGTATGTCGGCGCCGGCCTTGCCATCCAGGACATTGTCGGCAACATTGCCCGTGAGCTTGTTATTGAGCGCGTTGCCGGTGCCGTTGAGCGCTGAATTTCCCGTCAGCACCAGCGACTCGACGTTGGCGGGCAGAACGTAGCTGATCGAAGCATTGACGGTGTCATATCCCACCGATGCGCCGATGACCACATCGCCCGGATCGTCGACGATGTACGTATCGACGCCGCCGTTGCCGCTCATCGTGTCGGCACCCGTGCCGCCGTCGAGCAGGTCGTAGTAGACGCCTCCAATGAGCGTGTCGTTGCCGGCGTAGCCGTACATCTGCGACCCGCCGACTCCGGCAGTCAACGTGTCATTGCCCGCCGTTCCACGACGCACATAGAGTTTGTCGAGAACCGTTGCACCATCCCAGACGGTGCCGTCACCAAAGTGGATTTCCACCGGTCGGTTGGCATCGATATAACCTGGAATGCGCAGCGCATCAGCGCCGCCGTTGATCGATACGACCAGATAGCTATTGTCGCTGGCGTCATCTCGGGTGACGCTGACATCCGCCGGATGCAAGGCAGTGTCGACCTGAACGATCAACTTGTCGCTGGTGAATAAGACTTCGTCCTGGCTGACGATGTCCTGACCGCCGCCGCTTTTCAAGATGTACGTATCGGTACCTGGGCCACCAAACAACATGTCGTTGCCAGCGCCGCCGTCGAGAATGTCGTTCCCATTTCCGGCATTGAGTATGTCGTCGCCGGCACCTCCATTCAGCGTATCGGCTCCGTCCTCGGCAAACAGATAGTCGGAACCATCGTCACCGTTCAGCAGATCATTGCCCAAGCCGCCGACCAGCGTGTCGTCGCCATCTGCGCCATACACCGTGTCGTTGCCGTCGTCACCGTAAAGAGTGTCATTCCCGCCCCCTCCTACCAATGTGTCGTCGCCATTGTCGCCATTCATGAAATTTGCGACCAACGGGGACGCGACATCGCCGGCAATCAGCATGTCGTTGCCGTCACCGCCGTACAGGTGATCGGTGTCCGCGCCGCCGCGAATAGTGTCATCGCCCGCATCGCCATAGAGCGTGTCGCTCTCTGTTCCGCCGTCGATCACGTCGTTGCCGGCGTCGCCATGCACGATGTCAGTGCCTGCATTGGCGTTAACCGTGTCATTGCCGTCGCCACCGGAAATGACGTCGTTGCCATCACCACCCGCGATCACATCGTTGCCGCCTTCGCCGAACAGTTGGTCGTCGCCATCGTCGCCGTTGATCGAGTCGTCGCCGAGGCCGCCCCACGCCTTGTCGTTGCCGGCGCCTCCGCCCAGGGTATCGCGTCCCGCGTAACCATTGAGTACATCGTCGCCACCCAACGCGAGGAGCTGATCGTCGCCCGCGGTACCTTCGAGGGCATCGGATTCCTCCGTGGGGGTGTGGGAGAAGCTCGCTGACAGTCGGCTGTAAAGCTCACCTGCAGCGATGGTCGATCCATCAGCAAAGGAAATGTCCGCATTCACCCAGACTGCGACCAATGGCGTTGCGCTACTGCTGCTTCGAATATCGCTGGCCAGCTGGATCTGATCGCCGCTCCCTCTGATCTTCAGCGAGCCGGCATCGAAATACACGTCATCTCGGAGTACCGTCGAATCGAAGACGATATGATTTTCGGGGGAAAGATTGTCCCTAAGCATGTCGGCTCCGAAGCCGTGACTGAACCGATACGTGTCTACACCTTCCCCGCCGAAAAGTATGTCATTGCCGGATCCGCCATCGAGCGTATCGCTGCCCGCACCGCCGGTGAGCGTATCGTCGCCGTCTGCGCCGGTGATCTGGTTATTCGATGCATTGCCTGCCAGGTTGTTGTCTCCGGCATCTCCCAGCAGGTCCGATGCGCCGAGGTCGTCACCCAAGGCAATGCCCTCAACATTCGCCGGAAGTTCGACGGTGGAATACAGGCGAACACCCGTGCCGTGGAATTCGATGGTGTCGGCGCCTTCGCCCGGTCTTTCCACGATGACATCGCTGGCGCCCACAATGTAGCGGTCATCGCCGACGCCCCCATACAGCTGATTCACCGCGGTGTTGCTCCTGCCGTCCAAGACGTTGGCGAGCTCGTTGCCGAAGCCGTCGATTGCCGCACTGCCGGTCAACGTCAGCGCTTCGATATTGTCCGGCAGCTCATAAGTAATGGAGCTACGGACTTCGTCAAACGAACGTTGCGGTCCACCTTGCTTAAATGTAGGTTCGAGCACGCGATCAGCGGGGTTGTCGACGATATAGACATCGTTGTCATCCGCTCCTCGCATTGTGTCGGCGCCACGACCGCCATCGAGATAAAAGGGAACTGAGAAGACTGACGTGCCAGCGCTCCCAAGAAAGTTATCCAGATCGTTGCCGATCATTGAATGCGGTTGTTTGGTTGTCTCCCCGAACCCGCCATTGACGTCGATCATGTTCTCGACATTGTCGGGCAACGTGAAACTGCCCGCGTTGCCGACGAAGATAGTGTCGTTGCCCTCGTTCGGGTTTTCGACAACCGATCCTCCTTTATAGATGTCGTAGTAGTAGGTGTCGTCGCCTTTGCCGCCGGACATCACCGCATACGCGTCCGTACCACCGCCGGTCGCGGAATGGTTGGCCCCGCCGGGACCGTCGAATGTGTTGTTGCCGTCGTTGCCGATGAGATAACTGACGGCGTTCGAAGCGTTGGCCCATGCGTTGGCATCGAGTACACCGGTAAGCACGAGGGTCTCCACATTATTGGGGAGCGCATAGCTCACTGAACTGCGGATGGTGTCGTTGCCGCCATTGGGCAATTCGGCAACGGTGTCCTGGTCGTTATCGACTACAAACGTGTTATCCGAAGCCGTGCCGAGCATCGAATTGGCAGTACCCGTTTCGATACGGGCGGCGATTTGTGCGCTGTTCCAGACGGTTCCGTCGGCAAACTGGAAGCGTTCGATCATGTTGTCGTAATAAACAGTCCCGGTCACAGAAGGGTTTGAAGTAATGTAATACCATTCAATGCGGACCTGGACCGCTCCGTTTTTCATCGCAACGACCAAGTCATTGCCGTCTTTGATGAGGCGCGTTTCGGCAGGCAGGACCCCAGGTCCAAACTCGATCGTATCCAACTCAGTTTGCGGTGCAGCGGTGGCATGCGAGTCGCGAATCGTTGTGCCAGCGTCGGTCAGATCCAGCACGTAAGTGTCCAACCCATCACCACCGAACAAGTGGTTCTTTCCGCCGCCACCTACGAGGCGGTCATTACCGGCCTCGCCGTTGAGGCTGTCGTCGAATTTTCCACCGATGAGCGTATCGTTCCCCGCCCCCGCATTGACTTGCTGCGCCGTTGATGTGGCGGCGATGGTGTCGTCGCCGTTACCTCCGGCCACCTTGATCGATTGCGCGGGGACCTGTTTTACGAGTCCGGAGCTTGCAAGGACCAAGTCGTGTACTTGCTGCGATGTGAGCGACGAGCCATCCGCGAACTTGAACGTCGAGATTGCGCCGTCGAGGCCTCCCATCACAAACAGTTGGCGACCACTTGCCAGGCCGTCAATGACCAAATGGTGATCGTTGCCGAACTGGTCGATGCCTCTGCGAAAGGTCAGCTGAGCCGCCGTGATGCCGTCGCCAAACTCGGCGACATTGTTGCCCGCGGTGTCCAGAATCGTGTCGCCATCGGACCCGACGTCAATGACGTATGTGTCGTTGCCGGCTCCTCCGACCAGGAAATTGCTCCCCGCGCCGCCGGCAAGCGTGTCGTCACCATCGTCGCCGAAAAGCAGGTCGTTGCCCGAGTCGGCGGAGATTCGATCATTGCCCGCACCCCCACTCAGTTGATCATTGCCGGCTCCGCCGTCCAGAGCGTCGTCGCCGTCGTCGCCCCACCCATAGTCTTCACTGGCGCCGCCGAGAATCGTGTCGTTGCCGATGCCGCCAGACATATAGGTGATACCCGCGCCCCCGGCCAATAGGTCGTCGCCCCCTTCTCCGTACAGCGAGGCACCGCCAAACGGCGCGCTCAGGGTGTCATTGCCGTTGCCACCCTGCATCAGTGTCTGTTGTAAATAGGTGCCGCAATAACCGTAGGTGAGCATCGTGTCGTCGCCATCACCGCCCCAGACGAAGCCGTCGCCCGTCAGGGTGTCATTTCCAGCGTCACCCATTAGGTAATTGAGCTGCCTGACACTTCCGACGATGACGTCATCACCGTCTCCACCAGACGCGATGTTGGTATCGAAAATGTTGTAGGCTTCCTGGCCCAGGTCGATGAAATCGTTGCCCGCTTCGCCCAGAATCTGATCGGAGCCCAAGCCACCAAGCAGTGTGTCGTTACCGCCATAGCCGCGCAGGTAGTCGGCCCCGTCACCACCGTCAAGATAGTCGTCTCCCTGTTTGGCAACCGGCGTTTGATCCGAGTCGCCGAACAGGAAGTCGTTGCCGGCATCGCCAAAGATTGTGTCGTCCGCGGAGTCTCCGACGAGGCGGTCATCGCCATCGCCGCCACTGATGAAGTCGTTGCCGTCATCCGCAGCAGTCGGACTCACGCCATTTGCCGCGATGTCATTGTTGCCGCGAATGATGTCGTTACCCGCGCCACCCAGCAGCGTATCGGCGCCGCCATCGCCAAAGATTTGGTCGTCGCCGTTGCCGCCATCGATGAAATCCGCGCCGATCGGTGTGGTGGACGAGCTGCCGACGAGCTGGCCATAGTCATCGCCGGCGAGTCGATCGTCACCATTGCCGCCGAATAGGACATCGTTGTCCTCACCGCCCGACATGGAGTCATTGCCGTCATCACCCCAGATCGTGTCGTCACCAAGTTCTCCGAAGACCGAATCGTCCCCCGATCCCGCGTGGATCTCATCGGCGGCGCCTACTGTCGTGGAATCGTTGTGGACAATGACGGACGAGTACCAGGCATCGAAGGGATGGTCGTATAAAGGTTGCACATAGACGCTGGTGATGTCCCCCGGCTCGTAATCGTCGTCCCCGTTGATGAGGTCGTGGCCAGCACCGCCCACCAGGAGATCTTTGCCGCCACCGCCGAAAATGATGTCGTTTCCGTCGCCACCTGCGACCGTGTCGGCACCCAAGCCTCCTTCCAGCCATTCGCTCGTATTGACGAACAGCTTTGCCGGCATGGCGCCCGCTGTTGGAGCCGTGGCCGACGTGTTGATGTAGCTTCGCAAAGCCGATTCCGTGAGCTGGCTATCCGCAAACACCGCGTCGTTGCCATCGTTGCCGGCAACGACATCGATGCCGGTCCCGCCTTCGACGATGTCGTTTCCATTGTTGCCGCTGACTTCATCGCGTCCAGCGAGACCCTGAACCCGGTCGTTGCCGGGGCCCCCGAGCGTCGCCTTGTGGCTGGCATCGCCCAGCCGGTTGTCGTCGACGGTGGTGCCGGCGAGGGCGAAAGTGGGAATCGGATAGGTAATGCTGTCCGGTACCGGCGCATTGAGGACAATTCCGAGATCACCGGACTGAAAGTGCTTGACGGTAGTGGTCCCGACGTCGGACTGAATGAGCAGATCGCCGCGGCCGTCTGTGCCCGGTGTGAACGCGTAGACGACGTCCTTGCCATTGACATTCTGTTTCCAGATTCCGGCGAATTTGGCGTCACCGCCGATCAGCTTGGTCGCGCCAATTCGAATCTCGCCCAAGCCATCAATGTCGTCGATGGTGTCCGCACCGTCCTTGGCCATGAGCAGATAACTGTCGCTCCCTGTGCCCCCTTGTAGCGTGTCGTCCCCGACGCCCCCGGTCAGGATGTCATTGCCCGCTCCGCCAACCAGCGTGTCGGTTCCGAGGCCGCCGCGCAGGATGTCGGCTTCGCTTCCTCCATCCAGCAAATCCCGTCCGTCACCCCCTTCGATCAAGTCTGCGCCTTGGCCGCCATAGAGCTTGTCGTCGTTGGCGTCGCCATATAGGAAGTCGTCATCCGCGCCGCCCAGGAGCGTGTCGTTGCCGGCGCCGCCATTCAGCGTGTCTGCGCCTGCATTTCCCTCGACGTAGTCATTGCCGCCGTTGCCGTTGATCGTGTCCGCGCCGGCCATGCCGTAGATGTGGTCCGCGTACCGATCCCCATCGATATTGGATTCGCTCGCACTTGTACCAAACCGAACAATTGGCCGCACGGCCAATCGCAGTCCATACGCCGTGTCAATCCACAAACTGGTTCCGGACTCACGATCGTCAAACCAGGTCGGGCTCCCGCCTCCGTAAGGCGCGTTTGCCGTAGATACATAGTCAATCGCGCCCAGCTTAAGCTTCCAATTCAGCAACGCAGCACGATCGGCATACCAACTGTCCGTGAAGTCGAAGTCCTTGGATGTGTCCCCGGACAGCCGCGCACTCTTGTCCGCGTTCCAAGCCAAGAAATCGGTGCCATGTGCACCCTGCCATACCGCGTCGAGCGTTGCCTGGGCGCCGGAAACGCCCGTTTTCGCATGAAGGGCAAATGGAGAAAGGTTTCTCAGCGCCACAAAGTCACCGAAGTCGG
>JBDTPJ010000017.1:0-42050 GCA_039932755.1 Betaproteobacteria bacterium | reverse complement strand
CTGCGCCCCCTCGGGGGGCAGCGACGGCGAACGCAAGTGAGGCGAGCGTGGGGGCTCATGCATTCCCGAAGGGCCGCCCCAAGGAACTGACTGCGCCCCCTCGGGGGGCAGCGACGGCGAACGCAAGTGAGGCGAGCGTGGGGGCCCATTTCTACGCCTCGCGCGTGACGCGGAGGACTTCCTCGAACGTCGTGTCACCGCGAAGCGCCTTGCGCATCCCGTCCTCGTACATCGTGATCATTCCGCCGCGTTGCGCCTCGGCCTTCAACTCGTTGGAATTGGCATGACGCATCACGAGGCTGCGCAGCGGGTCGGTCATCGGCAGCATCTCCAGGATGCAGAAGCGACCGAGAAAGCCCGTCTGCCCGCACTGCGTGCAACCCTTGGCGTGAAAGAGCATGACGTCCTTGTCGCCCGTGAATTTGGCCAAGCCAAGCTGTTCCACCACTTCCGGCAACGCGTGGTACGACTCCTTGCAGTTGGGGCACAGTTTGCGCACGAGCCGCTGCGCGAGGATGCCGATCACTGTCGAGGTGAGCAGGTAGTCTTCCACTCCCATATCGAGAAGGCGATTGACGGTCGACGACGCATCATTGGTATGGACCGTCGAAAGTACGAGGTGGCCCGTGAGCGCCGACTGCACGGCGATCTGCGCAGTTTCCAGATCGCGGATTTCGCCGATCATGATGACGTCCGGATCCTGGCGAACGATCGAGCGGAGCGCGTTGGCGAACGTCAGGTCGATCTGTGGCTTCACCTGGATCTGGTTGATGCCCACCATCTGGTATTCGACCGGGTCCTCGACCGTGAGGATCTTTACGTCCGGCTGATTGAGGCGATCCAGGGCGGTATAGAGCGTGGTGGTCTTGCCCGAACCCGTCGGACCGGTCACCAGCAGGATCCCGTGCGGTTCCATCAGCACATCGACGAAGAGCTTTAGCGTGTCAGCTTCGAAACCCAGCTTGTGGAAGTCGAGGGCGACGCCTCCCTTGTCCAAAATCCGCATGACCACCGACTCGCCGTGCATCGTGGGCACGGTGGAAACCCGCAGGTCGATTTCCTTGCCCTGCACGCGCAGCCGGATGCGGCCGTCCTGTGGCAGGCGGCGTTCGGCGATGTCCAGGTTGGCCATGATCTTGATGCGCGAGATCACGGCAGCGGACAGTCGCTTGGGCGGGGATTCGACGTCGTGCAGCACGCCGTCCACGCGGTACCGCACGTTGAGCTTGTTCTCGAATGGTTCGACGTGGATGTCGGACGCGCGCATGTCGAGCGCGTTGGTGATCAGCATGCTCACGAGGCGAATGACGGGTGCCTCCGAGGCCAGGTCCTTCAACTGTTGCACATCCGCGTCGAAGTCGATTTCGTCCACGCGCGTCTCGACGTCGCCGATCAGCTGGCTTTGCGCCGACTTGCCGCCGCCGTATAGCCGCTCGAGCGCGGCCTCGAGCTCCGTGGGCATGGCCACCATGGGCCGGACGGTGCGGCCGGTGACCATCTCGAACGCGCCGATCGCGTATGCGTCCGTCGGGTCGACCATCGCCAGCGCCACTTCGGACTCGTCCTCGCGCAACGGCAACGTGCGGGTTTCCCGCAGGAAGCGCGGCGACACGCGCTCTTCGAGAATCGGAAATTCCGGATAGCCCGCGACATCCACCATGGTCAGGTCGAGTTGCGCCGCCAGCGCTTCCGCAACGTCGCGTTGGGCAACCACACCCAGCGTGACCAACAAGGCACCAAGCTTTTCGCCGGACTCCTGCTGCAAGCGCAACGCGCGTTCGAGCGTGGGCGCGTCCAGCTTGCCGCGTTCGATCAGCAATTCACCTATGCGTTTTCGGGCCGGAGCGTCCACGTTGTATCTGCTTGAAATTGCTCAATAAAAATGAAAATAATTGGAAAAACCAGGCGATAGAAACAGCCGTTCGATGATAGCACGCGCGGGCAGCGCTTCGCATCGGAAACCCTTGAAGGCAAAGGCTTTCCGGGCAGTTTTGTGTGTCGTGCTCAACCGTGGCGCCGATTTAACCGGCGGCGCGAACACGCACTGCCGCCCGAACTGTCGCCAATCCCCGACGGAAATGCGGGATTGACCCGTCGGTGCCCGAACGTTGGGCGCAGAACAGACCTATCGCCGTGTCGTGAAGTTCCGGATAGGCGGTCTCCAATCGACGACCGGCGTCAATTCACCAGCCGTCACTCCCGCGCGAAGCGCCTGTCCTCGAATGTTGTAATCGGGACGGGAAACCGGTGGCTTGGATTTTTCGAATGCAAGGTAACTCCACCAGGTCCCCGCCCCCGATCGGGTCGAGGGCAAGCTTTCGCGGGAACGAGGAGCATGTGCTGCGCGAGCACGACAGCAGTGAGGTACTACGCGACCTTAGCGAACGCGCCTTCCGCAGCAGATATCGTGGCGGCAATATCGTCGGGCTGATGCGCGGCCGACACGAATCCGGCCTCGAATGCAGAAGGCGCGAGATAGACCCCCGCGTCCAGCATGGCGTGAAAGAACCGATTGAAGCGTTCCTTGTCGCCGCGCATCACTGTCTCGTAGGAATCCGGAACCTCTTCCGCAAAATAGATGCCGAACATGCCGCCGACCGATTGTGCGGCGAACTTCACTCCGGCACGTTTTGCAGCCTGCACCAGCCCTTGCGTGAACGCGTGCGTGACCTTGCTCAAGCCTTCGTAGAATCCTGGCGTCTCGGTGATCGCGAGTGTCGCGAGACCCGCGGAAACCGCCACCGGATTTCCCGAGAGCGTGCCGGCCTGATATACAGGACCGAGCGGCGCGATCCTTTCCATGATGGCGCGCTTGCCGCCAAAAGCGCCTACAGGCATGCCGCCGCCGATCACCTTGCCCAGCGTGGTCAGGTCCGGTGTGATGCCGGTGAGGCCCTGTACGCCCCGAGTGTGCACGCGAAAGCCGGTCATCACTTCGTCGAAGATCAGAACGGCACCATGCCGGTCGCACAGCGCGCGAAGGCCCTCGAGAAAGCCCTTCTTCGGCATGATGAGATTCATGTTGCCGGCGATGGGCTCGACGATTATCGCGGCAATCTGGTCCGCCTCTTCCGCAAAGACCGCGGCCACCGCCGTGAGGTCGTTGTACGGAACGACGATCGTCAGTTGCGCGATTTCCGGCGGCACGCCAGCCGACGAGGGCTGGCCGAACGTGAGCGCGCCGGAACCCGCTTTCACGAGAAGGCTGTCGCCATGGCCGTGGTAGCAGCCTTCGAACTTGATGATCTTGCCGCGGCCGGTGTAGCCACGCGCAAGACGTAACGCCGACATCGTCGCTTCGGTGCCGGATGACACGAGGCGCACGAGCTCAAGCGAGGGCAGTCGGCGGCAAAGCGTTTCAGCCATCACGATTTCTATTTCCGTCGGAGCGCCAAAGGACAGTCCATGCACGGCGGACTCCTGCACGGCGCGGACGACGGCCGGATGCGCGTGACCCAGGATGGCCGGCCCCCACGAACCGACGTAGTCGATATAGCGCTTGCCGTCGGCGTCCCACACGTAAGCACCCTGCCCGCGCGTAAGAAAGCGCGGCGTGCCGCCGACCGAGCGAAAGGCGCGGACCGGCGAGTTAACGCCGGCGGGGATGGAGCGCTGAGCGCGAGCAAACAGTTCGTCGTTCCTGCTCATGGCGCCAAGGCTTCCATTCGTATTCCTTCCATCGCCGCGGCTTCCCCCGGCTTTTCAGCTTGTTGTGGATTTCGATACCGGATCGGGATCGTGGTCAAAGCAGGCCACGATGGCCGCGGCCGCCTTGGTGACATCGGACAAATCGTCGTGATTGAAAACGGCAGAAATCACCGCGAGCGCGTCGGCCCCCGCCATGACCAGCGCGTGCGCGTTGGTTGCGGTGATACCGCCTATCGCAACCACAGGGACCTTAAGCGCGCGCGCCCGACGCAACAACGTCAGCTCCGCACGCGCCGCCTCGGGTTTGGTCTGCGACGGATAGAAGCTGCCGAATGCGATGTAATCCGCGCCCTCGGCCACCAGCCGTTTTGCGCGCGCAATGTCGTTGTAGCAGGACACGCCGATGATCATGTCCTTGCCCAGCCGCTCTCGTGCACGCCCGACGTCGCCATCGTCCTCGCCCAAGTGCACGCCCGCCGCGCCCACCTCGCGCGCGAGCGCGACGTCGTCATTGACGATGAAAAGCGCGCCGCGGCCACCGCATACCCGCGCCAGCATCGCAGCCTGCTTGGCCCGAAGCGATGGCGAGCCCGTCTTGTTGCGATACTGGATGGCTTGCGCGCCGCCTGCGATGGCGGCCTCGACCTTGGCCACGAGTTGCGAGATGTCGACGATGTCGGGCGTGACCGCGTAGAGACCCTGCAACTGCCGGATCCTGCGCGCCGGATTCTGCGCTTGCGCCATCGCCCGGAGCCGCGCGCTCAATGACTGCCGCGAGCGTCGGCGATCGGCATCGACGCCGATGTTTCGCCCGGCGTGTCGGAGTCCTCGCGCGCCCAGAACAGGCGATCCGGCAGATGCTGGCCCATGCCCGGGCGGTACGCCTTCTGCAACGTGTGCCACGTGTAATCCTGCGCTTCACGCACGGCATCCGTGAGGTCGAGTCCGTTGGCGAGCATGGCGGCGATCGCCGATGCGAGCGTGCAACCCGAGCCGTGGTACGTACCGGGCAGGCGTGGCCAGGTGTCCGTACGCACGACGCCGCTCTTGGCGTACAGGGTGTTGACGACTTGCGGCGTATTTTCGTGTGTACCCGTGACCAGCACATATTCGCAACCGGCTTCGATCAGGCGCATCGCGCAATCCTCGATGGACACGTCATCCTCGTCGTCGGCTTCCGCCAGCCGGCGCACCTCGAGACTGTTGGGCGTGACAATGGTCGTTTGCGGGAGCAGGAGCTCGCGCAACGCATGGGTCATTTCCTCGCTGGCCAGTTCGTCGCCGCGGCCCGAGGCCAGGACCGGGTCGAGAATCAATGGCACATCGGGATAGTCGGACACGATCTCGGCGATGGCGGCGATGTTTTCCACGCTGCCCAGGACGCCGATCTTGAACGCGTCCACGGGCATGTCTTCGAGAAGGCAGCGCGCCTGGTCCGCGACCCAATCCGAATCGATCGGCAAGACTCCCTCGACACCGGCGGTATCCTGCACCGTCAATGCCGTAATCACGGACACGGGATGGCAACCCATGCTTGCGAGCGTGAGCAGGTCCGCCTGCATTCCGGCACCGCCGGAAGGATCGGAAGCCGCAAACGTGAGGACGATCGGAGGAAAACCGGGTTCGGAATCGGTGGGCATCATGAATTTTACCCGATGCGCACTACCTTCGTGGCGTGCACTCGAGATACATGCTTACCGCCTCATCGGTTCGGCGCAGATCGAGTCCACGCAGTGCCTCGAAGCGGCTTTCGTTGTAGGCGACGCTGACTGTGTCGAAGCCGGCCTCGGCCGCAAGTTTCGAATAGGTGACGAAATCGTATTGGAACCGGCCCGCAAGGCGCATGCCGAGATTGAGTACTTCGCATGCCGTGCCGGTTTCGAGTGGGACCCCGACAAAGGTATTCCAGATCCACACCAGGTGATCCGGATCTTCGAGATACATGCGGGCGAAGCGCGCGAGATCCGGTGTGAGCATGCGCAGGACGCCCTCAGGCTTCAGAATCCGCCGGCACTCGCGCAGGAAGTTGAGCAAGAGAAGCGGATCAAGCTGCGCGATGAAGTCCTCGGTGTGGAGGAAATCGGCCACGCCGGTTGCGAACGGCAATGGACGGCTCAAGTTCGCCAACACCTCGGGCTTGGCCGTGGGGTCGAGGTCCACATTGATCCAGCCTGCCATCGGGTAGGGTCCGGAACCGAAATTGATCTTGATCATGGCGTAGCGATGCCCCCGGCGAATCCTGCGCGGGAATCCCAATTATAATCGCGGATGCACAGAAACCCTGGGAACGCCCTACACGGAAAGCGAGGGCGCTCCATCGAAACGGAATCCGCTTTGAAGAAATACATGTGCCTCATCTGCGGCTGGATCTACGACGAGGAGACCGGCGCACCCGAAGAAGGAATTGCGCCGGGCACGCGCTGGGAAGATGTGCCGCCGAACTGGACATGTCCGGAATGTGGCGCACGCAAGGAAGACTTCGAAATGATCGAGATCTGAAAAATAGGCCCGCCATGCGAATACTCCACACCATGCTGCGCGTCGGCAATCTGCAGCGCTCGATCGACTTCTACACCGGCGTGTTCGGCATGACGCTACTGCGCAAATCCGAAAACCCCGAGCACAAGTACACGCTCGCGTTCCTGGGTTTCGACGACGAGGCAACCGGCGCCGTGATCGAGCTCACGCATAACCACGGCGTCGACAAGTACGAACTGGGTACCGCGTTCGGGCACATTGCGGTTTCGGTGGAAAACGCGGCCGCGACGTGTGACGCGGTACGCGCGCTGACGCCCAAATTCGGCGGCCGGATCACGCGCGAAGCGGGTCCGGTCAAAGGCGGCAAGACCGTGATTGCATTCGTCGAGGACCCGGACGGCTACAAGATCGAACTGATCGAGACCGGGGACAAGTAAGTTCGGTCCCCCTCAGGTTCCTTTCAGCAATTCGCGCAGGTCGTGCGCAAAGACCTCGGGTTTTTGGCCATAGCTGACATACAAACGCAGCCGGCCCTGCGGGTCGAAAATGTAAGTCCCTGCCGAATGGTCCATCGTGTAGCTGCCGGGCGTAACTCCCGGCTGCTTCTGGTAGATGATCTTGAACTCTTTCGCCGTGCGTTCTGTCGCCGCCGCGTCACCGTAGAGACCCAGGAAGCGCGGATCGAAGGCCGGCACGTACTGAGCGAGCAGCTGTGGCGTGTCGCGCTCGGGGTCCACGGTCACGAACAGCACCTGCACACGCTCGGCGTCCGGCCCCAGCTGTTTCATGACTTCGGCCAGTTCGGCCAGCGTCGTCGGACAAACGTCCGGACAATGGGTGTAGCCGAAAAACATCACGACCGCCTTGCCGCGAAAGTCAGCCAGCGTGCGCGGCTTGCCGTTGGCATCGTTCAGCTGGAAGTCGCGGCCGAACGCCGCACCGGTGACGTCGGAGGCCTGGAACTTCGGCCCGTCCGGCGCGCAGCCCGCAAGCAACGCGCAGGTGAGGCTAGTCGCGAAAAATACTGCGATGACCGAACGGCGAATTGGCTTCACTTGATGTAGTGATCGACCAGCAGTGCTGCGAATAGCGCGGTGAGATAGAGAATCGAATAGCGAAACGTCGCGCGCGCGAGGGTGTCGCTATAGTTGCGATAGAGGCGGATTGCATAGGACAGGAACACACCGCCCAGCGCGAGCGCCGCAACGAGGTACAGGATGCCGCTCATGCGTATGACGAACGGCAGCATCGTCACAAGTACCAGCACTACCGTATAGAGGACGATCTGCAGCCGCGTGTATTCCGGCCCGTGCGTGACCGGGAGCATCGGCAACCCGGCCTTGGCGTAGTCAGCCGTGCGGTAGAGCGCCAGAGCCCAGAAATGCGGTGGCGTCCACGCGAAGATGATGAGGAAGAGCAGCAGCGCTTCCGGTGCCACGTGGTTGGTCACTGCCGCCCAGCCCAGCACCGGCGGCATGGCGCCGGACGCGCCGCCTATCACGATGTTCTGCGGCGTGGCGGGCTTCAATATCACCGTGTAGATGACGGCGTACCCCAGGAAGGTCGCAAGGGTCAGCCACATGGTCAGCGGATTCACGAAGGCGTAAAGCAGAACCATGCCGGTGCCGCCGACGATCCCGGCGAAGACGAGAGTCGACCGGGACGTCACCTGCCCGCGCGGCAGCGGGCGCCCGCGCGTGCGTTGCATGAGGGCGTCGATTTTCTGCTCCACCAGGCAATTCACGGCCGCCGCCGAGCCCGCGACGAGCGCGATCCCGAGCGTGGCGAAGAACACAATCGATGGCGGCGGCAAGCCCGGCACCGCCAGGAACATCCCGATGACGGCGCAAAAGACGATGAGCTGCACCACCCGCGGCTTGGTCAGCGCAAGGAACTGCTTGAAGCGGATTTCAGCCAGGGCGAGCGTGGTCATGAAGCGAGGGCGGTCATGGGCAACCGCGTATTTTACACCGGCTGGACCGCCTCAGCCGATCCGCGACGCCCGGAGGACGCGCTCGACATCCTTCGCCATCCGCTTGATGTCCGGATCGCCCGGAAATGCCAGAACCAGATTCCCCAGCGGATCGACCAGGTAGATACGGTCCACGCCGCCCGGAAGCTGGGCCAGGGCGTCCCGCGGCACATGGGCGACAAGCAGGTCCGGATGTTGCGACAGAAGCGCTGCATCCGGGCTCGTGTCGTCGGTCACCAGCCACACCCGCTGCACGCGCGCCATTTCCCGGCCCTGGATGGTGCGTACCTGACGCGTCGCGAACAGTTCCCGTTGGCACGGGGCATCGCAGTTACCGGGCGAACTGACGAAGAGCACCCACTTGCCGCGCAATTGGGAAAGCGCAAAGGGCCGTCCGTCAGCGTGCGTGCCGGCCAGCGGCGGCGCCAGCGCGGTGGTGAGCAACTCGCCGTAGTTGGTCCGCTGCTCGCGCGGAAAGAAGTAGTACGCGGAATAGGATGTGACCACCGGGGCAATCGCCACGATCGCCAACAGCAGCAATGTGCGCCGTCCCTTCGCGCGCTGCTCCGGGGACAGGGGAAGTGACGTAGTCATGGCTTGGCGTCCTTGCCGGCGCGGCGAAGGTTGAAAAATAGCCACAGCCCCGCCGCGGTCGCCGCGAACAGATACCACTGCACCATGTAGATCCGGTGACGGTCGATGCCGAAGTCGGGTGCAGCCCAGTTGCGAACGAGCCTGTCGCTGGCGTCGATGGGCGTCGTCTGCTCGACCACTATCGGCAGCACTGCGAGCCCGGTCGCGGACGCAAAGCGCGCCGGGTCCAGGTTCTGCCATACGATGCCGGCGTGCGCGTCGCGTTCGAGTTCGATGTAGTTGGCGCTGGGTATGTTCACGCGGCCCCGAACGGTCACGGTCCCGGCGGGTGGATCGGCACGGGGCAGATGCATACGCGATTCGCCGCTGGCGACCCAGCCACGGTCCACCAGCACCGCGCGGCCATCGGCCTGCAAAATAGGCGTCACGACGTGATAGCCGGCGCGCCCCTCCTCGACCTTGTTGTCGATCAGCACCTGCCTCGGCGCATCGAACGTGCCGGTGATCGCCACGGGTCGGTAGCGCCACGTTGTCCAGTCGACGGCGTCGGCCGGCAACGCCGCCGGTGCCGCGGCATTGGCGCTGTCGAATTGGGCCCGAAGTGCCTGCTTTTGTTCCATCCGGCCTTGCTGCCAATGCCCGGCCGACACGAAGACCGCAATGCCGGCGACAGTCGCCAGCGCCGGCAACAGTCCTGGCCGGAAGCGGCGGGCGGGCGTCGAGGTGTCAGGCACGTTCACCACTTCGGGTGGCCGGTGCCGCGACTATTATTCAAACTGAGCTTTAAACTGAGCATTAAACTGCTGCTTCAAAGCAGGACTTGAGTAACCCATGAAAATCGTTGTCATCGTGGTCCTGGTCGCCATCATCGCCGCGTTGTTCGCGGCGCTCGTCTTTCTCTATCGGGACGCCGGTCGCGGGAATCGCGTGGTCTGGGCGCTTACGGTCCGCGTCGGGCTGTCGGTGGGGCTATTCGCATTCCTCTGGTTCTCGTACTGGATGGGCTGGATCGGGCCACAAGGCATTTCCTGAGTTGCAAGGTAGCGCTCCTGTAGGTAGACATGCCCCGGACCAGCACGTTTCGTCGGGGACAAACGAAAAAGCCGCACGATCCGCCGTGCGGCTTTTTTCATTTCTGCGTCCGGTTCCGCGCGTCAGGCGAGCCAGTAGACGAGCACGAACAACAGCAGCCAGACCACGTCGACAAAGTGCCAATACCAGGACGAGGCCTCGAAAGCAAAATGATGCTCGGCGTCGAAATGTCCTTTGAACACGCGGTACAGCATGACCGTCAGCATGATCGCGCCGATGGTCACGTGCAAACCGTGGAAGCCGGTCAACATGAAGAACGTCGAGCCATACACGCCGCTCGTGAGCTTCAGGCCCAACTCGCTGTAGGCGTGGTGGTATTCATAAGCCTGAAAGCCCAGGAAGGTGAAGCCCAGCACAATGGTGAGGAACAGCCAGAGCTTGAGGACGCCGCGATGCCCTGCCTTCAGGCCGTGATGAGCGATCGTCAGCGTGATGCCGGATGTAAGCAGTATCGCGGTATTGAGCGCGGGGATGCCGAAGGCGCCCATCGGCGTGAACGCCGTCTTGATGTAAGGGCCCTCCGTCGGCCATTGCGCGGCATAGTTGGGCCAGAGGTAGTCTCGCGTTGCCGACCCGATCGTGCCCAAGTCGGGGATCGACAGGTTGCGAATGTAGAAGAGCGCGCCGAAGAATGCCGCAAAGAACATCACTTCGGAAAAAATGAACCAGCTCATGCTCCAGCGGAAGGACCCATCGACCTTCTTGTTGTAGAGATGGCGCTCGGATTCACCGATGACCGTGCCGAACCAGCCGAACAGCATGTACAGAAGGATCACGAAGCCCGCGCCGCAAATCCATGGGCCTGCGGGGTAGGCATTGAACCAGAACGCCGCGCCCGTTCCCATGAGCAGCAAGGCAATCGCGCCGGTGATCGGCCAGTGCGAGGGCTGCGGAATGAAGTAGTACGGCTTGGCGCCGGTTGCGACTGCGCTCATTGTGCAAATCTCCGGATATGCGGATGCGTATTCAACTCTTTCCCCCTTCGATGGGAAAGAACGTATATGAAAGCGTGATGGTGGCCAGGTCCGCAGGTGCGTTCGGATCGACCACGAAGACAACGGGCATGCGGCGCGTTTCACCCGCTGCCAGCGTCTGTTGGGAAAAGCAGAAGCATTCCATCTTCTTGAAATACTGCCCGGCATACGCGGGGCCGAAACTGGGGATGGCCTGCCCGGTGAGCGCGTGCGCCGAACTGTTGACGACCTCGAACACAACCTGCCGAACCTCGCCCGGGTGCACATTGACTATCGGCTCGAGCGCCTTGAAGGTCCAGGCAAGCTCGCGTACGTTGGAATCGAACTCGATGCGAACGTCGCGCTTGGTGTCGACCTGCGTGTTGACCGCCTCGTCCGCGCGCGCGATGTTGCGCAATCCGGCCGCCTCGCAGATCTTGTCGTAGAAAGGCACCAGCGCGTAGCCGAAGCCGAACATGGCGACGACGATCACGCCGAGTTTCTTGAGCAGCGTCTTGTTGGCCCGGTTCTGCTCGTCCAGGCGGGCGATGTTTGTTTCCGTACTCATTTGCGCAGGTTTCTGCCGATCGCGAACGCCAGGAACAGGAGAACGGCCGCACTCACCACCGACATGCCGACCATCGAGTCACCCACGAACTGCGCCGCAATCACGCCAACGAAGAACAGTACGGCGATTGCCCCGACCGCGAGCGCCGTGCGCAGGTTGGCGCTGCGCAGGTGCGCGCCGTCATCGGTCCTGGGGGAATGATTCGTCACCATGTACGTTCGCGGCAAACGTCAGGCAATTACCGGCGGCGTTTCAAAGGTGTGGTGGGGCGCGGGCGAGGGCACCGTCCACTCCAGCGTGTCTGCGCCTTCCCACGGCTTGGCGGGCGCCTTGGCGCCGTCGCCGCGGATGCACTTGATCACGGCAACGACGAACAAGATCTGCGACAAGCCAAAACCGAAGGCGCCGATGGACACGACCATGTTCCAGTCGGCGAACTGCTGCGCGTAATCGGGGATGCGCCGCGGCATGCCGGCGACGCCCAGGAAGTGCATGGGGAAGAACGTGATGTTGAAGAAAATCATCGAAGACCAGAAATGCCACTGCCCGAGCTTTTCGTTGTACATGGTGCCGGTCCACTTCGGCAGCCAGTAATAGGCGCCACCAAAGAACGCGAAAAGGGAGCCCGCCACCAGCACGTAGTGGAAGTGCGCGACGACGTAGTAGGTGTCCTGCAGCTGGATGTCGATCGGCGTGAGCGCCAGCACGAGGCCGGTGAAGCCGCCCATCGTGAACAGGAACAGGAAGCCGATCGCGAACAGCATTGGCGTCTCGAAGGTCATTGAACCCTTCCACATCGTGGCCAGCCAATTGAACACCTTGACGCCTGTCGGCACCGCGATGAGCATCGTCGCGTACATGAAGAACAGCAGCCCCGCCGCCGGCATGCCCACGGTGAACATGTGGTGCGCCCAGACGAGGAACGACAGGATCGCGATGCTCGCCACGGCGTACACCATCGACGCATAGCCGAACAGCGGCTTGCGCGCGAAAGTCGGGATGATCTGCGATACGATCCCGAACGACGGCAGGATCATGATGTAGACCTCGGGATGGCCGAAGAACCAGAACACGTGCTGGAACAGGACCGGGTCGCCGCCGCCGGCCGCATTGAAGAACGACGTGCCGAAGTGGCGGTCCGTCAACAGCATGGTCACGGATCCCGCCAGCACCGGCATGACCGCGATCAGCAAATACGCCGTGATGAGCCAGGTCCACACGAACATCGGCAACTTCATCATCGTCATGCCGGGTGCGCGCATGTTGAGAATGGTCGTGATGATGTTGATCGACCCCATGATCGACGACGCGCCCATGATGTGTATGGCGAAGATCGTCAGGTCCATGCCCATGCCGGCCTGCACCGACAACGGCGGATAGAGCGTCCAGCCGCCGGCAGCCGCGCCGCCGGGCACGAAAAACGACAGGATAAGCATGAACGCCGCGGGCGGGAGCAGCCAGAAGCTCCAGTTGTTCATCCGCGCAAATGCCATATCCGGCGCGCCGATCATCAGCGGCACCTGCCAGTTGGCGAAGCCGACCGCGGCCGGCATGATCGCGCCGAAGATCATGATGAGGCCGTGCAGCGTGGTGAGCGAGTTGAAGAACTCCGGATGGACGATCTGCAAGCCGGGCTGAAACAACTCAGCGCGGATGGTCAGCGCCATGCAGCCGCCAATGAAGAACATCGTCAGCGAAAACAGCAGGTACAGCGTGCCGATGTCCTTGTGGTTGGTCGTGGTGATCCAACGCATGATTCCCGTCGGGTGGTAACCGTGCCCCTCATTGTGGTCACCTGCGTGGCCGTCTGTGTGGCCCGCGACCGCTTGATCGTGTGGAATGCTGCTCATCGATGCTCCTTGAACTCTTGTCACTTACGCGCGGCGAGAACCGCGGACGGCTGGATCGCCTCGCCCGTATGGTTACCCCAGGCATTGCGCGTATAGGTGATGACTGCGGCGATGTCCGTGTCGGAAAGCTGCTTCCACGGCGGCATGGCGGTGCCCGCCTTGCCGTTCAGCACCAGCGCGATCTGGGCGTCGTCAGGCCCGTTCACGACCTTGGAACCGTCGAGCGCCGGAAATGCCCCCGGTACCCCCTTGCCGTTGGCCTGGTGACAGGCGGCGCAGTTGGCGGCGAAGATCGTCTGGCCCTTGGCGGCCAGATCGGCTTCCGTCCAGACCTTGCTCGGGTCTTCCTTGGCCGACGCGACTTTCTGTTTCTGCGCGGCGACCCAGGCGGCGTAGTCTTCCTTCGACTTCACCTCGACCACGACGGGCATGAATCCATGTTCCTTGCCGCACAATTCCGAACATTGCCCGCGGTAGGTTCCCAACTTCTCGGCCTTGAACCACGAGTCGCGGACAAATCCCGGAATGGCGTCCTGCTTGACGCCGAACGCGGGCACCGACCATGAGTGGAGCACGTCGCCTGCGGTGATGATCACTCGCACCTTGGCGTCGATGGGAACGACCATCGGATGGTCGACTTCCAGCAAATAATGCTCGCCCTTCGGTTCGTGGTTTTCGATCTGCGCCAGCGGCGTCGACAGGTTCGAATAGAAACCGAAGCCCTCCTGCAGGTAGTCGTAGTTCCACTTCCACTGGTAACCCGTGACTTTGATGGTGATGTCCGGACCGCTGGTATCCTTCATCGCCAGGATGGTCTTGGTCGCGGGCCAGGCCATGCCCAACAGGATCAGGAACGGGATGACGGTCCACACGATTTCCACTGTCGTGTTCTCGTGAAACTGCGCGGCCTTGTGCCCGATCGACTTGCGGTGCCTGAAGATCGAATAGAACATAACGCCGAACACGGCGCAGAAAATGATCACGCAAATCCAGAAGATGTAGACGTTGAGTTCGTACATCTGCCGCGCCATAGGCGTAACCGGAGGCTGCAGGTCGAACACCAGCGCTGCATTCGCCAGCCCGGGCGCCAGGAAAGCCAACGCTATCCCGGCTGCCCACGCCTTCGCGAGTGTCCGGATCATCGCCCGGTATACCCATTGATTACGAACCATGCGTTCCCCAATCCACGTGTTTCCGAATTCGTCGCCCGCCGCGCGGCATCGAAGGTGATCGCTTAACCCTTTGGTCGCGAAGGAATTTATTTCCAGGCGAGGAAAAAAGCGAACTTCGTCAGGCACGGCAACAATGCCGCAAAACCGTAAAATATTATCATGGAACTCATGCGGCGGTCACGGGTAAGCCCGGGAAACGAGCCCCGTGCAATGCGACGGATATTCGGGCTGAATGACGCTCACAGTTGCAATCGCTCCATTATCGTTGCCGGGAATCGCGGCGGCTGTCGCCATTGCACATTGGCGGCCAGCGGCGCTTTCAGTCGTACTGAAAGATCGGTGATGTTTGCGCAAAGGGCCGGCATGCGTGGATCGATGCAATTGGCAACCCACCCCGCCATGCGCAGACCGCGCGCTTCGATGGCGGCGGCCGACAACAATGCATGATTGATACAACCCAGGCGCATGCCGACGACCAACAACACCGGCAGCCCTAGCGCAACGGCGATGTCGAGCATGTCGTGCCGCGCGTCGATGGGCACACGCACTCCGCCCGCACCTTCCACGACCACGACATCCGCGCTTGCCGCCAGGCGCGCGTAGGCCGCCGCAATTTGCGCGAGATCGATGCGCACTCCCACATCGTTCGCTGCAAGATGCGGCGCGATGGCCGGTGCAAACGCAAAAGGATTGCGATCGGACTGCGACGCGTCGACATTGCCGGCACATGCCAGCGCATCCACATCGGCATTGCAGGCACTCCCCGGACCCACGCCCGCCGATATCGGCTTCATGCCCACGGCACGTCGTCCTGTCGCGACCACCGCTTCCAGCAACGCAATTGCGACCACCGTCTTCCCCACGCCGGTGTCGGTCCCTGTCACGAAAATGCCACGCCCGATCATCGCCATGACCCGGGTCGCGAGAGCTTCACGATGGGATGTCCCTCTGCATTGCGTTTGGGTTCGCCCTTCCAGGCGTGGCCGTAGATGACTTCAAAGGTAACCGGCAGGCGCCCGTCGCACCGCATGCCTTCGAGTACAGCCAAAGCGCGCTGCCACGCCTTGCGTCCCATCAACCCATGCGGTCGACCGCGGGTGGCATTGGTCGCGCCGACCTGCTTCAGCTCGCGCATAAGGGCGCCGGCGTCGGCATAGGTCAGCGTCAGCTGTTCCATGTCCATGACCGGATCGGCGAATCCGGCGCCGACCAGCATGTCGCCCAGGTCATGCATGTCGGTGAAACGGTTGGTGTGCGTGTGGCCATCGGCGCGCGCAAATGCGGTGCGGATTTCCTTCAACGTGTCCGGGCCGAATGTGGTGAACGTGAAGAGTCCGCCGACTTTCATCACGCGTCGCACTTCGGCAAACGCGCGTGGCAGGTCATTGGCCCATTGCAGCGCGAGGTTGCTCCACGCCATGTCAAAGGTGACTCCTGACAATGGCAGCATGTTGAAATCGCCGCAGATGAAGCAAGGTGCGGCCGACCCGCCCGCGGCAATGGCTTCTGGCAGGAGCCGCCTGAACAGCGACCTGGCGCCGCGCGCGCGCAACCGCGCGGCCTCGACCATCGGCAGTGCCATATCGAGCGCAACCACGCGCGCACCGGCGTAACGCGCCGCCAGTTCGCCCACCGCCTCGCCCGTACCGCAACCTACGTCCAGGATCATTCGCGGCGTGATCCTTATGTAGTCGAGGCGCGATGCCATGCGCGACCCGACCTCCCGCTGCAAGACTGCTGCAGCGTCATAGGTGGCGGCCGCGCGGGCGAACGCTCGTCGCACCGCACGCGGATCGACGTCGCGCGGATCGGGCGCGGGAAATCGCGGTTCAGCCGGCGTCAAGAAAACTCCCGAGGACGCCAAGGAATTCGTCACGATGCGACAAGAACGGCGCGTGCGCCGCCCCCCCGATCTCGTGCAGCGCTGCACCGGGAATGGCGCCGGCCAGCCAGCAGCCCGCCGCTGGCCACGCAAGCGTGTCGCGGCCGCCGGTAACCACCAGCGTGGGTTGGATGATCCGCGGTACATCCTCACGAAGATCCGTGGTACGCAGCACGTCTAGCGTCTCGGCTAAGACGGCGGGTGCCGGTTCGCCGCGCGCCCACAATTGCTCGCGCATTGCCGCAAGCGTTGCGCGACCATGATCGCTGTTGTGCACCTGCAGCGCCAGAAAGCGCTGCACCGTGAGCTTCCATGCCACATGCAGTTCGTCGCCAAAGCGCGCAAGCGTGGCCGCGGACATCGCATGCGGCCAGTCCTCGGAATCGCGCTCACCTTTGCTCGCGACGAAGCGCGGCGTCGTGCAAACCAGTGCAAGGCGATCCACGCGTTCGGGGCGTGTTAACGCCCAGCGCATGGCGACCAGGCCACCCAGGGACCAGCCCACGACGGCAAGCGGCTGCGCTTCGCCCGCAAGTGCTGTATCGACGGCGGCAACGATGGCGTCGAGAGTATACGGCGGGTCACGCAAACTGCGCGGCGCGCTGCAGCCGTGACCGGGAAGGTCGACCGCGTGGACACGGCGCGTCTGCGCGAGATGCGAAACCATCGGTCCCCATAGGCCGGAATGCATCGCCCATCCGTGCAACAGTACCAGCGGTGGGCCGTGGCCCGAGGACTCTACCGAGAGGTTGCTCATGCACGCATTTCACCGGCCGCGACCGCATGGAGTGCCGACGCGAGGTTCGCGATATCGTCGCTCGTGTGCGCAGCGGACAATGAAACCCGCAAACGTGCGGTGCCCTGCGGCACGGTGGGCGGCCGGATGGCGGGCACCCAGAAGCCGCGCTCGCGCAACGCGGCCGCGATATCCATCGCGGCGCCACTGTCGCCGACCAGCAATGGCTGGATTGCGGTCATGGAGGGCATCACGGTCCACGGCAGATCGCTCGCGGCGTCACGGAACTGCACAATCAATTGCGTCAAATGCGCTCGCCGCCCCGCATCGTCACGAATGACCGCAAGTGCCACGCGCAATGCCGCAGCCAGGAGCGGCGGCGCGGCGGTGGTGTAGATGTAGGGGCGCGCCGTCTGGACCAGCGTTTCGATCACAGACGGATGGGCCGCAACAAAAGCGCCCGCAACACCGGCCGCCTTGCCCAGCGTTGCCATGTAGACAATGCGCTCCGACGCGATGCCGAAATGTGCGAGACTGCCGCGGCCCTCGCCCAGCACACCGAAGCCGTGGGCGTCGTCGACGACCAGACACGCGTCGTAGACATTGGCCAGTTCGAGGAGGCGCGGCAGCGGCGCCAGGTCGCCATCCATGCTGAACACGGCGTCGGTCGCGATGAACTTTCGCCCGGACTTCGAGGCGGCCAGACGCTGCTCCAGCGCGACCATGTCGCCGTGCGGATAGCGCACAAACTCGGCGCGTGCGAGAAGTGCGCCGTCGTTGAGACATGCGTGATTCAGGCGATCGGCGAAAATCGCGTCGTTGCGCCCTGCCAATGCGGACAGAATGGCGAGGTTGGCAAGGTAACCACTGGAAAACGTCAGCGCGTTTGCGCCCGCGCACGGGGCGACGAATGCGGCAAGCTCGTCCTCCAGCACGGCGTGTGGTGAAAAATGGCCGCTGACGAGATGCGAGGCCCCGGCACCCACGCCCCAGCGCGAGACCGCGTCACGCGCCGCGGTGATCACGCGCGGATCGTTCGCCAGACCCAGGTAGTCGTTACTCGCAAACGCGACGAATTCGCGCCCCGCAACCTCGACCCGCGGGCCCTGCGCTGACTCGACGGTCGCGCGGCGACGGAACAGCCCCGCGGTGCGCTTGGCGTCAAGCGCCGATTCCAGCGCGACGATCAGAGAGGTGGGCACTAGTCCGGCGAAAGCTCTAGCGGCTTGAGGCCAAGCTTCGCGAACAGCGCGCGATCGGCGCCGATCTCCGGATTGCCGGTGGTGAGGAGCTTGTCGCCATAGAAAATGGAATTGGCGCCCGCGACGAAGCACAGTGCCTGTATTGCCTCGCCCATCTCGCGACGACCGGCCGACAGGCGCACCATCGCCTTGGGCATTGCGATGCGCGCGACCGCGATGGTCCGCACGAATTCGAGCGGGTCGAGCGCGGCATCGCCATGTAGTTTTTCGTGCAACGGCGTGCCTTCCACTTGCACCAGGTGATTGATCGGCACGGATTCGGGATAGGGTTCGAGATTCGCAAGTTGCGCAACGAGTCCTGCGCGCGCGCGCCGCGATTCGCCCATGCCGACAATACCGCCACAGCAGACATGCATGCCGGCGTCGCGGACCTCAACCAGCGTGTCGAGGCGGTCCTGGTAGTCGCGGGTGGAAATGATCTCGCCGTAGAACTCGGGCGACGTGTCGAGGTTGTGGTTGTAGTAGTCTAGGCCGGCGTCGCGCAGTCGCTCGGCCTGTCCATGCTTGAGCATTCCCAGCGTTGCGCACGTCTCAAGCCCGAGCGCCTTGACCTCCCTCACCATCGCCAGCACCTGTTCGAGGTCGCGGTCCTTGGGTCCCCGCCACGCCGCACCCATGCAGAAGCGCGATGCGCCCGCCGCCTTGGCCGCGCGCGCAGCGTCCACGACGACGGCGACGTCGAGCATGGCCTCGTTTTCCACGCCCGTGTGATAGCGGGCCGCCTGCGGGCAATAACCGCAATCCTCCGGGCAGCCGCCGGTCTTGATGGACACCAGGGTCGAGAGCTGCACCGCATTCGGCGCGTGATGTGCCCGATGCACTTCCTGCGCGCGAAAGATCAGGTCGCTGAACGGTAGCTCGAACAGCGCGGCAATCGCGTCGATGCTCCAGCGCGGGCCAGGCGCGGACACCGCACGGGTCGCGGGCAGGAACGTGACTGGGGCAATTTCGCTCATTGGAGACTAGGTCTTTCGTCTGGTTTCGCAATCGGCTTGCTGACTGAATACTGCGAGGGCGTCACAAGTTACCCGCGCAATTCGTACATAGCGGACTGTATGCATCGCGCGTTGCTTACACAGATGGAGTGTCGATGAGCCCCCCGTCAATGTCAAATTTTGCCGATAAAAAATTTAACAGCGCGCCGACCTGGTGCGGGACCGCGTGGAACACGCTTGCGAATAGTTGCCAGCGGGCCCTTCCCCAGAGTTGCGCGTTCTGCGTCGCGCCGTGTGGATGTGCGCTGGTCTGTCCCACCTGCTGTGAAGCGCTGCCGCGCGTGCAAAGTCCGTGTCATACCTGCGCATTGCCAGCGTCCCGTGATAGTCGCTGCGGAGCGTGCCTCACCCGGCCGCCGCCGTTTGCCGCGGCCTACGCCGCTTTCGTCTATGCGTTTCCGCTGGATCGACTGCTGCAGGCGTTCAAGTACGGCGGGCGGTTGGCGACCGCGGACTTCCTCGCGCAAGCGTTGGCAGAGCGCGTGGCGCAGCGCGAGTCCGCAACACCGTGGCCGGATGCGCTCGTCGCCTTGCCGTTGTCACCTTCGCGCCAACGTCAACGCGGCTTCGATCAGGCCACAGAAATCGCGCGCCGAGTGGCCAGGATGACCGGCGTGCCCATGGTGCGCGGACTGCACCGCACGCGCGACACCCAAGCCCAGGCGGCATTGCCATGGAACGAACGCGCGGAAAACGTGCGCGGCGCGTTTGCGGCCGATCCGACATTCGCCGGACAGCGCATCGCCATCGTCGACGACGTGATGACAACTGGTGCCACGCTCACGTCCGCGGCCAATGCGGTGTTGCGGTCAGGTGCCCGCGCCGTTGAGGTATGGGCGGTGGCGCGTACACTTCCTCCGGCGCAAACATGCTGAGGATCGTTGATGTCCGCCGTGCTGTTCTCGATCGTCCTCGTTCACCCCGAGATCCCGCCCAACACCGGGAACGTGATTCGACTCGCCGCAAACACCGCGAGCGAGTTGCACCTTGTCGAACCGCTCGGTTTCCGGATGGACGATCGCGAGCTCAAGCGCGCGGGACTCGACTACCACGAATATGCGCGGGTGGTGGTGCACCCGGATTGGGCCAAATGCAAGGCCGCGCTAAACGCGGCAGGCAAGCGACGCTTCCATGCGCTGACCACCGGCGGCGCGCGCTCGCTATATGACGCGCAATTCCTGCCCGGCGACGTGCTGGTTTTCGGCCGCGAGACCGCCGGGCTGCCCGACGCCATCACCGCCGAGTTCGCACTCGACGCGCGGCTGCGCATTCCCATGCGACCGAGGGTACGCAGCCTCAACCTGTCCAATGCGGTCGCGATAACGGTCTATGAGGCCTGGCGCCAGCAGGGTTGCGTAGGTTCAAGTTAGGGAACGCGGGAGAGGAACTCGACCGAGGAGCAGGCCTAGGCAGCGGCACGGTGACGAAGCGGAAGGGAAGGCCCGATTCAGGAGCGCTCGGTGCCGGGCTCGCGCTGCAACAATGCGGCGACGGCCTTTTGCGCCGGAAGGTCTTCGTGCAGCACGCGATAGACGGCATCGCAGATCGGCATCTCGACGCCATGATGGGCGGCCAGCGCCCGCACCGCGATGGCCGCGGTAACGCCCTCCGCCACATGACCCAATTCCGCAAGGATCGTCGGCAAACGCGTTCCCTTCGCGAGGGCCAAGCCAACGCGTCGGTTGCGCGACAAGTCACCGGTACAGGTCAATACGAGATCTCCCAGTCCAGCGAGCCCCATCAACGTTTCTCGCTTGCCGCCGAGCGCCGCGGACAACCTTCCGGTTTCGGCCAGGCCGCGGGTAATGAGCGCTGCGCGCGCATTGTGGCCGAATGCGAGCCCGTCGGACGCGCCCGCGGCGATGGCCAGCACATTCTTCACCGCGCCGCCGATTTCCACCCCCGCCATGTCGTCACTTTCATAGGCCCGTAGCGAGTCGCCGCGGAGCAATGTCGCGACCATGGCGGCGAGTCGCGGCTCAGTTGCCGCAACGGTCAGCGCCGCGGGCAATCCGCGCGCGACCTCTTCCGCAAACGTCGGTCCGGACACAATGCCCACCGGCGCCGCCCACAACGGTGCGATGAGTTGATGCGCCAATGCAACCCCTGACGGCAGTCCGGGTGCAGGGACAAACCCTTTGGAAAGCCAGACCAGCGGCGCGCTAACCCGCATCGCAATGAGTTCGCGCACGAGTTCCGGCAATGCCGCGGCCGGCGTTGCCGCAACGAGCAAGTCGGCACCCGACGCGGCGTGCAGGTCCGAAGTGACGGTGATGGTCGGCGGTAGCGCAATCTCGGGCAGGTAGCGGACATTGACCCGCGTCGTGATCATCGCTTTCGCCTGTCCGGCATCACGCGTCCACAGCGTGACTTGTGGTCGGGCACTGGCACGTTCGACAAGGTGGACGCCAAGGGCCGTGCCCCAGGCTCCTGCGCCGAGAATTGCGACCGTGGTCATGGCAACGACAAGTGCTATAGGCCGAACACCTGGTTCACGCGGACATAGCCCGCCTGCCCATCGCGATGACGCACCTTGACCCATCCCGGCGTCGCCGTGGTTCCGGCGGACGCCGCACTTTCGGCCAGGTCGAGCAGGACGTTCTGTTCCGCCCGAAACGACAGGGGTGCGGCATCATCGGGATTGGCGCGAACGTCGGCAATCGGTACACGCACGAGCAACATGCGTTTTTCGGCGAGGCTCTTGTTGGCAATCCACCCGAACGCCCCGCCTACATCGCGGATCTTGGTCCAGCCCTCGACCACGACGAGTACCTCGAGCGGCACATCCCGGCCATAGACGAAGAGCGGCTTGGCCTTGGTCGACGGCGCGTCGTAAAGCACGGTGGGCGCTTCCGCTGTTGTTCGGTAATCCGCGGCAACGGCTGTACCGGTGACGAGAATCATTGCCAATGCCATTGCCCGAAACATCGTCGTCGCGAAAAACTTCGCTGCGGACCTCATTGCGGCCTTCCAGGCACGCCTGACGTATCGATCAGGCCCGTTGCGGTCAATTGGTAACCGCGGGTACCTGCTGCTGCGCCAACTGCTCCTGGTACAGCGTATCGAAATTGATGGGCGCAAGATTGATGGGCGGGAAGCCCGCGCGCACCGTGGCATTGGAAATGGTTTCGCGGGCGAAGGGAAACAGCACCTGCGGACAATTGATGGCCATCACCGGCCCCAGTTGCTCCGGCGTGAACCCGCTTATCGCAAATATGCCGGCTTGCGACGTCTCCACTAGGAACAGCGTCTTGCCGGCAACCGTGGCGGTCACGGTTATGGTCAGCACGAATTCGTATACGTCCGGGCCAATCTGTTCGCCGCGCGTGCGCATGCCCACTTCCACGTGTGGCTGTTCGGTGAGCTGGAAGGACTGTGGCGAGCCAGGGTTTTCGAGTGACAGATCCTTGATGTAAATCCGCTCGATGGAGAAGCTGGGCGATTGTGCTTCCTGTGCGCCTTGGGAAGCGTCACTGATCGGGTCAACCATGCTCTGGAATCCTTGGGTTGCCTGCCCTCATATGAGGGATCAAATAAGCGACAGGTAAAGAATGAATGAGATGTGAGCGAGCGGGAAAGCCGCATATTTTACCTCATCAGCCCCTCATTTCACCCTTCATTCGCCCCCAGCGGTTCCCGGATTTGCTTTCGCGGCGCGCGCGCGGCAGCACTATTTCATTTCACTGTGCGGCCAGCTGACCCGACAGCAGCGCATCGAGTTCACCTGCACGCTCCAGGTCGGCCAGGTCCTCGAACCCGCCGACATGCCGCTCGCCGATGTAGATCTGGGGTACCGTGCGCCGGCCGGTTTTTTCCATCATCTCCAAGCGACTCGCGGGATCGAGGTCAACGCGCACCTTTTGGAGGTTTGTCACACCTTTGCGCGCCAGCAATCGCTCCGCCTGGATGCAATAGGGGCACGACGCGGTCGTGTACATCAGGACCGATGTCATTGGACCGGGTTCCGGACGTGAAACCGCGCCGCCCTATGGGTCGTGAACCTGGTTTTGATTCGAGCTTTCTTCCCGGATTTCATTTTTCGACCGGAAGCCCGGCATCCTTCCACGCGCGAAAACCTCCTGTGAGCAGATAGACATCGGTAAAGCCCAGCTTGGCAAGCGCCGTACCTGCCGACGCGCTGCGCTGTCCGCGTTCGCAATAGGCAATGACCGGCCGCGAGGTCAGCTTTGCAAGCTCGGCGCCCCGGCTTCCCAGCGCCGATAAAGGAATGTGCACGGCGTTGGGCAGATGGCCACCCGCGAATTCCTTGTCTTCACGCACATCGAGCAATACGGCATTTTCCCGGTTGATGAGTTGGGTTACCTTCAGCGTGCCCACCTGCCGGACCTTGGACAGGCGACCCTGCACCAGCGGCCATAGCAACATGCCGCCGGAAAGGACGATGATCAGTTCCAGCATCCAGTTATTGATGAAAAACGACATTGGGGAAACGCCTCGAATCAGAAAGTAAACGGCAGAAAGACCAGATGTTGCAAAGCGATCAAACGGTGCAAAAAGACGTATGGGGGCGGGTAAAATGATACCTGATCGCGCCGGCGCGCCCCGCGCCGGGCGTTTCCTCAATTGCGCAAGCACCCATGTCCACGCCCATTGCCGAAGTCGCTCCCGCCAGCTCGCGCGCCGCATCGCACAATCAGAATCGACCGGTCGTGCTGCTGATCCTGGACGGCTTCGGAAGCCGTGAGCCGGCGCCCGACAACGCGATCAGCAATGCGGCCATGCCGAACTGGAATGCGCTGCTCGCGACCTCGCCGCACACCACCATCGACGCCTCCGAGCTGCACGTGGGTCTGCCCGGCGGGCAGATGGGCAATTCCGAGGTTGGCCACCTCAACATTGGTGCAGGACGCGTGATCTACCAGGACTTCACGCGCATCGACCACGCCATCGAGACCGGTGAGTTCGCGCACAACCCCGTGCTGCAGAAGGTGCTCACTGCGGCGACCCGCAATCATTCCGCGTTGCATGTGCTGGGCCTCCTGTCTCCCGGGGGGGTTCACAGCCACGAGCGGCAGATTGCCGCACTCGTCGCGATGGCTGCGAACGCGGGCGTAATGCGGATCAATGTTCACGCATTCCTCGATGGCCGCGACACGCCGCCACGAAGTGCTGCCGCATCGCTCGCATTCATGGACGACGTGTGCGCAAGGTCGCGCGGCGCGCGTATCGCATCGATCGTCGGCCGCTATTACGCGATGGACCGTGACCAGCGCTGGGACCGGGTCGGCCAGGCCTACGATCTTCTCGTCGATGGCCGTGCGCCATTCACCGCGCCGAATGCGCAGGCCGGATTGGAAGCCGCCTATGCCCGCGGCGAAAACGACGAGTTCGTCAAGCCGACGGCGATCCTGGACCACGACGGTCAACCCGCGACGATGGCCGATGGGGACGTGGTGGTGTTCATGAATTTTCGCGCCGACCGCGCGCGGCAGATGACGCGCGCACTCACGGGCGCCGCGTTCGACGCGTTTCCCCGCGCGCGCGCGCCCAAGTTCTCCACGTACGCCTGCCTGACGTCGTACGGGGAAGAGTTCGCGCATCTGCCGGTGGCCTTCGCGCCGCAAACTATCCGCAACAGTTTCGGCGAATACATTTCAGGCTTGGGAATGCGCCAGCTGCGCATCGCCGAGACGGAGAAATACGCGCATGTCACTTATTTCTTCAACGGTGGCGTCGAGGAGGTCTATCCGGGCGAGGACCGCATTCTCGTGCCCTCGCCCAAGGTGGCGACCTATGACGAAAAACCCGAGATGAGTGCGCCGGAGGTCACCGATCGGCTGGTGGCGGCCATTGCCTCGGGCAAATACGACGCCATCGTGTGCAATTACGCGAACAGCGACATGGTCGGACACACGGGCAACTTTGCCGCCGCGAAGGCTGCGGTGGAAGCCCTCGACGTGTGCATCGGTCGCGTGGTGACCGCCGTGCGCATCGCGGGTGGCGTGGTCCTGATCACCGCCGACCACGGCAACGCCGAAATGATGCACGACGCCGCCACCGGCCAGGCGCATACCGCGCATACGCTGAACCGCGTCCCGTTCCTCTTTGTCGGCCGGCCCGCGACGGTCGCCTCGGGCGGCGCATTGCAGGATATTGCGCCGACGATGCTCGCGCTGATGGGGCTGCCGCAGCCGCCGGAAATGACCGGTCATCCCTTGGTGACGCCCGCCTGACGGTAAATTGGAACTGGGGGAAACTGAGGGGAACCTAGTCCACGGATATGCGCCTAAGCTATGGCTGACGAGGAACGAACGTTCGACCGCTTGTGCAACAATCCCGAGCATGGACGACCCGTTGTCTTAAGGGTCGGGTAAGGGGCCCGGGCGTATAATTTGCATAGGATGTCGACGACAGCGCGGCTTTGGTGACGCCACCGCGATTCGACCGAAAACGTGTTGCACCTACAGGCGGGAGCAGGCGATGGCGCAGTCGGGTACTGAAAAACGTCCTTCGGACAAGGGTAATACCTGGAAAAAGGCCGGCCTGATCGGATTGGGCACGGTACTGGGCGTTTTGCTGTCACTTAATTTTTCCGCAGTTGCGCAACGAGAAGCCAGGACGCCCATTCCGTACGAGGATCTGCAGCTCCTGTCCGCCGTCTTCGGCAAGATCAAGAGCGACTACGTCGAGAACGTCCCCGACGACAAGCTCATCAAGGAAGCCATCAACGGTATGGTCCACGGGCTGGACCCGCATTCGGACTTTCTGGATGCTGACGCCTTCAAGGATCTCCACATCCAGACCGCAGGAAAATTCGGCGGCTTGGGGATAGAGGTGGGAGTCGAGGACGGCGTCATTCGCGTCACGTCGCCGATCGAGGACACCCCCGCATTTCGCGCAGGCATCAAGTCGGGCGACCTGATCGTCAAGATCGACGACGTCGCCACGCGCGGCCTGCCGCTGTCCAAGGCTGTCGAGAAAATGCGCGGCAAGCCAGGCACCTCCGTCGTGCTCACGGTGGTGCGCAAGGACGTCGACACGCCGATCGTGTTCACGCTGGTCCGCGAGGAAATCAACTTCAAGAGCGTGCGCGCCAAGCTGATCGAGCCAGGCTATGGCTTCGTGCGCGTCACGCAGTTCCAGGAACGCACCGGCGAGGACCTGGCCAAGGCATTGAAGGACCTTTACAAGAACGGCGAGCTGAAAGGCCTCGTGCTCGACCTGCGCAGCGACCCGGGCGGATTGCTCAACCAGGCCGTCGCCGTATCGGCAGCGTTCCTGCCCAAGGATGTTCTGGTCGTCTACACGGATGGCCGCACGCCGGATGCCAAGATGCGCCTCACCGCAAGCAAGGAAAATTATTCGCGCCGCGGCGAGGACTACTTCAAGGACCTGCCCCCCGGCGTCAAGAAAGTGCCGATGGTTGTCCTGGTGGACGGCGGCACGGCGTCCGCCTCGGAAATCGTGGCCGGCGCGCTACAAGATCACAAGCGCGCGATGGTGCTGGGCAACCAGACCTTCGGCAAGGGATCGGTGCAGACCATACTTCCGCTTGGGAACAATGCCGGCCTGAAGCTGACCACGGCGCGCTATTACACGCCGGCGGGCCGTTCGATCCAGGCCAAAGGCATCGAGCCGGATATCGCGATCGACGATGGTCGCGATTCGCCCAACCGCATCCGCGAAGCCAATCTCGACCATCACCTGGAAACCGCCAAGGGCGGCAAAGTTGATCCGGTGCTGGACGTCGTCGCCGCCAAGGCCGGCAACAAGAGTGAGCCAGCCGGCAAGATTGAACCGGCGTCGCTGGTACCGCGGTTCCAGTTCGGCGACCCGGAAGACTTCCAGCTGCAGCAGGGCCTGAATCAGTTGAAGGGCCTGCCGGTCATCGCCTCGACCAAGGCTGTGGCCGCAAACACGGCAGTTCCCGCAGCGGCGGCCAAGTAATCGGGACGTCGAAAGTCGCCCCAGCCAACGCCCGGTCCACCGGGCGTTTTCATTTGGGGAACCTCTGCATTGGCCCCCGTCGCAATCGCGTGTGGCTTATGCAGAGGTTCCTTGGTTAAAGTAGCGTCTCTCGCCATGGACGACGCCCAACTCCTTCGCTACAGCCGCCACATCCTGCTCGACGAACTCGGGCCGGACGCGCAACAGAAATTCGCGGCCGCGCACGCGCTGGTGGTCGGCATGGGCGGGCTGGGAACGCCCGCCGCGCACTTTCTGGCAGCCGCCGGCGTAGGTACGATCACGATTTGCGACGCGGATCACGTCGACCTCACCAATCTGCAGCGCCAGGTGCTCTACGCGACCGCCGACATTGGCGCGCTCAAGGTCGACGCTGCTGCCCAACGCCTCCAAGCGATCAATCCCGAAATCCGCATCCAGCGCATTCCCGACCGCGTCGGGCCGGAGGCGCTGGCCATGCTGGTGGCGGTTGCGGATGTCGTGCTCGACGGCTGCGACAATTTTGCGACGCGGCACGCAGTCAACCGCGCCTGCGTCGCCGCCGGCAAACCGTTGGTCTCGGGCGCGGCCATCCGTTTCGACGGCCAGATCGCGGTGTTCGATACCCGCGACGCCAATTCGCCTTGTTATCACTGCCTCTTCGGAGAAGGCGAGGAACTGGAGGAGACGCGCTGCGCAACGATGGGTGTGTTCGCGCCGCTGACTGGCATCGTCGGAGCGACGCAGGCTGCCGAGGGACTGAAACTCATTGCCGGCGTGGGTGAATCGCTCGCCGGCCGCCTGCTGCTCATCGACGCGCTCGCGATGCGCTGGCGCGAAATGCGCGTCCCGCGCGATCCCGCTTGTCCCGTGTGCCAGCGGCGGCCCGCATGAAATATCTTGCAGGCGTGCTTTGTTTCGTCGTGGCACTGGGCGCGAGCGCTGCGTCGCCGAAGGGACACGACCGCTTGCCTTCGGCCGAATGGAAAACCATACAGCAGGTGATCGGCGACCAGTTGGCGGCGCTGAAAGCGGGGGACGGGACGAAGGCGATGACCTACGCGGTTCCGGGCGTTCGCCAGCAGTTCCGCACGCCCGAACGATTCTTGCGCATGGTGCGCGAAGGCTACCGCCCGCTGCTCTACGCGCGGTCCAGCTCGTTTCTGGAAGGCGCGGTAGTGGATGGTCAGACGATCCAGCCGCTGCAGCTGGTGATGCCGGACAACACCGTGTTGGTCGCGCTGTTCCAGATGGAAAAGCAGAAGGACGGGCGTTGGCAGATTGCCGGTTGCGTGATCGCGCCGTCGACGGCGCAGTCGACGTAGAAGCGTTCCGGGAAACCGGGCCAGGCGGTTATTTGGTGGAGGCCACGCGCTCCTCGCAGGCGCGCGCCTCGCCCACCGCGGCTTCGCGGCGCAGCCAGCGATCCCATTCGGAAACGGCCTTCGCGCGCGTCGCGGCGTCCGAAGCCTCCAGTCCATCGAGGATCGGTCCCGTTGCCCGCGCACAAGCGGCGACCTGTGCGCGAACGGTCGCCAGCGCCTTGTCGGCGGCAGCCTTCGCTTCCGCGGAGTCGACATTTGCGCGGGCCAGTCGCGCGCCAATGAGCCGCGTCATCCAGGTCGATCCGCGTTCGCGCATGGCCGTGCCGAGTTGGACGCACGCCGTACGGACGGCGTCGCTGCGCTCCGCCGCGCCGCTGCACGTCGAGCGTGCGGCATTGGTCCACGCGAGCAGCCGCGGCATCGCGTACATCACGGCGAGTTCCAGCTTGGCGGCCTCCTCACCATCGATAGGCATGGCGCGCACGGCCTCCCAGAACTCGAGGGAACCCGCCTCCCAATATTCCACGAAGCGCGGTTGAGCCGCAGCACTCTCAAGATGCGCGAGCATTGCGTCCGGCGTCCGGTGCTGGCGCGCGCGATCCGCAAGCAGCACCGAGGGCCAACCGTTGTCGGTGTCGCGCGTCGCCCAATCGGCGAGGCGATCCACCGCATCGCATTCCGGAAGGCGCGGCTGGGTCAACTCCATGCATGCGATGGCCAGCGTGGAGAGATAGAGCTTGTTGCCCGGCGCCGCCGTGCGCGCGGCAGCAAAGTGGGTCACTTGGGACTCGATATCGCCGCGATCCAGTTCTCCGGCCACCCAGTTGGAGCGCGGATCGTTTGCGACGAGCATCCGCGCACGAAACGCATCGTCAAGGCGGTCCACGTCGGCCTGCCAACGCGACGGCTTGGCGTCGACCGCAACCAATGGCGCTAGTTGTTGCGCCAGCGCGGGGGTGACCGCGACGATTGCGCATAGGGCGGCACAACAGACGAATGCGCGGTTGAAAACGCGCGCGATGATATTGAAATCGATATTCATCACCTAGTCGAACAGGAATTTGCGCTGCAGCGCCCAGCCATCCTGCGGCATGCGCTTGAAACCGCTCTTGGCGAAGAGGTGCCAGCGACCCAGCACATACGCAATGAGCACCGCCGCGTCCGCCTGCGCGTCACCGTGCCAGCCGTTGGCCGCCTGCGCAATCCGCAGCGATTGTCGCAGCGCGGCTTCGAGCTTGTCCGTGAGTTGGTTGATTCGCGCCTGCAGTCGCTCGTCTTCGTGCACCAGTGCTTCACCGATCAGTACGCGGGTCATGCCGGGGTTTTTTTCCGCAAAGGACAGCAGCATCACGATTGTCTGCTCGGCCTGCGCGACACCTTCGATGGTTTCCGTCTGGATCTTGTTGATGAACGAAAACAGCGTGGTCTCGATGAACTCGATCAATCCTTCGTACATCTGCGCCTTGCTCGCGAAGTGCCGGTAGAGCGCGGCCTCGGATACGTCTAGCTTGGCGGCCAGCGCGGCCGTCGTAACCTTTTCGCTGCGCGGATTCTCGAGCATCGTTGCCAGCATCTGCAGGATCGACAGCCGCCGTTCGCCGGGTTTCATGGCCATATCGAGGAGCTCGCGCCGGTTGGGGTCTTGCGGTCAGGCCGCGAACCGCGGCGGCGTGTTGTCGGCGCGAATCATCGTGCCCACGCCTTCATTGGTGAGCACTTCGAGCAGCAGCGCGTGCTCGACCCGGCCATCGATGATGTGTGAGCTCTTGACGCCATTCTTTACGGCATCCAGGGCGGACCCGATCTTGGGCAACATGCCGCCGGAGATGGTGCCGTCGGCGAACAGCGCGTCGATCTCGGTCGCGGTGAGCCCGGACAGCAGCGTACCGTTCTTGTCGAGCACCCCGACGGTGTTGGTCATCAGCACCAGCTTTTCCGCCTGCAGTGTCTCGGCCAGCTTGCCCGCGACCAGGTCGGCGTTAATGTTGTAGGCCTCGCCTTCCGGACCGACGCCGATGGGCGCGATGACGGGAATGAAGTCGCGCGAATCGAGAAGCTGGATCAATTCCGGATCGATGCGCTCGATTTCGCCGACCAAACCGATATCGACGAATTCGCCATCCACTTTTTCCGACTTGAGCAGCATCTTGCGGGCGTGAATGAACGCGCCATCCTGTCCCGTGAGTCCAACCGCCTTGCCGCCATGCTGGTTGATGAGGCCGACGATTTCCTGGTTCAACTCGCCTAGGACCATTTCGACGACGTTCATCACCTTGTCGTCGGTGACGCGCATGCCCTGGCGAAATTCGCTCTGGATTCCCATCTTCGTCAAGAGGTCGCCGATCTGCGGTCCGCCCCCGTGCACGATGACGGGATTCATTCCCACCAGCTTCAGCATCACGACATCGCGCGCGAAACCCGCCTTGAGCGCGGGCTCGGTCATCGCATTACCACCGTACTTGATGATGATGGTCTTGTCGTGGAAGCGCCTGATATAGGGCAACGCTTCGGCCAGGATCTGCGCCTTGAGCGCAGTGTTGACGGCATCAGAGGACATGGGGGACGGGCGGGATGCTGGCAGGGAGCGGGATAAAGTTCCTCGCCAATTGTAACCCTATCGGCGCCGATCCCATCCTGACCGCGGCCCGCGCAACAAGTGAGCGCTGACGTCGTCCCTCGCGCGATCGCAGGCGCTCGGGTCGGGATTTTGGTATCGTTGAACACATGTCGAGCTCGCTCGCGGACCCTGTCCCCCTGCCCGAAGTCCATCGCGTGCTCGTGACCAAGTTGCGCCATCACGGCGATGTGTTGCTGGCAACGCCGGTATTCGCGACCCTGGCCCGCGCAATTCCGGCGGCGGAAATCGATGCGCTTGTCTACAAAGGGACCGAACCGATGCTCGCGCGCCACCCGGCCATTGCCCAGGTGCACACGATCGATCGCAGCTGGAAGGAGCGTGGCGTTGTGACCCAGGTCGGCGAGGAATGGCGGCTCATGCGGCACCTACGCGCACGGCACTACGATTTGCTGATCCACTTGACCGAGCATCCACGCGGGTTGCACCTTGCCCGTCTGCTACGCCCCCGGTGGTCGGTGACCCGCGAGCGTCCGTCGCTTAGCGCAGGGTGGCGACGGAAATTTACTCATCTGTATCGCCAGCCCGACGCCGCGCGCCGCCACACCGTCGAAGCCAACCTCGACGCGCTGCGCCGCATCGGCATCTATCCTGAACCCGCCGACAGGCGCGTGGAACTGGTGCCCGGCCCCGACGCGCAGGCGAAAGCGCAGGCTCTCCTTTCTCAACATGAATTGGCGCCGCGGGGCTTTTTACATGTGCACCCGGGTTCACGCTGGCTGTTCAAGTGCTGGCCCGCTGTACACACTGCGGCATTGCTCGATCGCATCGTCACCGATGGCTTCGCCGTGGTCGTAACCGGCGCGCCCGAGGAGCGCGAACGAGCGTTGGTGGCGTCCATCATGAGCGCGCTGAAACCGGCCACGCGTGCGCGGACCGTCGACCTGTCCGCGCAACTGACGCTGCAAGAACTCGCGGCCCTCACCGCACACGCGCGCGCATTCGTTGGCGTGGATTCGGCACCGATGCACATCGCGGCGGCCATGGGAACACCCACGGTGGCGCTGTTCGGACCGTCGGGCGAAATGCAATGGGGACCTTGGGGCGTGGCCTCGCGCGTGATTGCATCCGACTCACATCCCTGCCGCCCGTGCGGCCTCGACGGATGTGGCGGCGGCAAGGTTTCCGATTGCCTGACGTCCTTGCCGGTCGACCGGGTGCACAGCGGCCTGCGCGCCCTCCTCGCTGAAACTGGTGGCACGGCCTGATGCGCCTCGCGCTGATCCGTCAGCGGTACACGCCCTATGGCGGGGCCGAGCGCTTCATCGAGGGTGCGCTTGAGGCGCTGCTCGAACGCAATGTGGCCATCACGCTCTATACGCGCGAATGGCCGCAGACCAATCTGCAGCTGATCGAGCCCTACATCTGCGACCCGTTCTATCTAGGCAACCTGTGGCGGGACTGGGGATTTGCGCGCGCCGTCGGGCGAGCCGTCGGCACCACCAAGGCCAACCTGGTGCAATCGCACGAACGCCTGCTCTGCTGCGACATCTATCGCGCCGGCGACGGCGTCCATGAGGTCTGGCTGGAGGAGCGTTTGCGCGGAGCTTCGCCGCTCCAACGCCTTGGCGTCGCGCTCAATCCCTGGCACCGCTACACACTGCGGATGGAAAAGAAGCTCTTTGCCAGTCCGTGGCTGCGCGCGGTGATCTGCAACTCGAAAATGGTGCGTGAGGAAATCAAGGCCCGGTTCAACATTCCCGACGCGCGCCTGCCCGTGATCTACAACGCCGTAGATTCGGCGGCATTTCACCCCGACGTGCGCGAGCATCGTGAACGAGTGAGGGCACGCTACAAGATTCCGGCCGAGGCAACCGTATTCCTGCTGGTCGGGTCAGGTTACGAGCGCAAGGGCGTGGCCACGGCCATTGCCGCTCTGGCGGAACTGCCGGCGCCGGCGCACCTCATCGTCGTCGGTCGCGAAAAGCGCCTGGAAAAATACAAGCGCCTGGCGCGTGCGATGAATGTGCGGGAGCGAATCACGTTCGCCGGCCCCCAGATGGAGGTAAAGCCGTTCTACGGCGCCGCCGACGTGTTCGTCCTTCCGACAATCTACGATCCGTTCCCTAACGCGGCTCTCGAAGCGCTGGCGTGTTCTTTGCCGGTCATCACCAGCACCAAGTCCGGCGCGGCCGAACTGGTGGAGGAGTCCGAAGCCGGCCTGGTATGCGCGTCGCGCGATGTCGGCGCCCTTGCGGGTCACATGCGCTCGCTGCTCGATGCGGACGTTCGCAGCCGACTGGGCGCGAACGCGAGGCGCGCTGTCGAACCGCTGACCCCTTCGGCGATGACGCTGAAGCTGGTGCTGCTGTACAAGGAACTGCTGGAAGCGAGCGTCAAGCAAAAGGCGCAGCAACGCTCTCCTCACGCCGCGCCACCGACCACCACGGCCGCGACCGCCACGACCGTCACCCCAGCCTCCGCGGAAGCGCCGCCGCTGCACGGCGAGGATGGCCTGGCCCACGAAACGTTGCCGGCGCCGCCGACATCGGGCGACAAACCCCCTTTGCTATAATTCGGCTCGTCCGAAGCGCCCGCCGGTCGCGCAGCCGGGCATTTGCCCGTAGGGTCGTTGCCCTCAGGCCGATGCCTTGATTGGGCTGATTGACGCGGCTCGCGCACCTCATACGCCTTGAAGACTCCCGGACTCCACCTCTATTCGCGGCTGCTGCGCTACGTTCGACCGTATTGGTGGGCGTTCGCGCTCTCCGTCGTCGGCATGGTGATCGTCGCTGCGGGCGACACGATCATGACCTACATGGTGGTGCCGATTGTGCAGAGTTTTCAAAACCCGGACCCGGCCAAGACCAAATGGCTGCCGCTGGCCATCGTCGGCGTGTTCGTATTGCGCGGCATCGGATCCTTTGTCTCGGACTACGGCATGGCCTACACCGGCTTTCGCGTTGTGTATGACTTGCGCCGGGCACTGGTCGACAAGCTCCTGAAACTCCCTACTCCTTATTACGACATCACGCCGGGCGGCGTGGTGCAGTCCAAACTGACTTTCGACGCACACCAGCTCGCCTCGGCCGCGTCCAACACCATCACGACCGCGATCCGCAGCACGATGACGATCCTGGCGAGCTTCGGATTGCTGCTGTATTTCAACTGGAAGCTGACGCTCTGGACCTTCGTGATCCTGCCGGTGGTTGCGGTGGTAATCCGCTATTTCAGCCGCCGACTGCGGCGCATCGCGCGCGATGTCCAGACCCGCACGGCGGCATTGACCCACGTTCTGGTGGAAATGATCGGCGGCCATCGCATCGTGCGCATCTTCGGCGGCGAATCGTACGAGCGGGAGCGCGCGGTCAAGGCCGCCAATTCGCTGCGCAACTCGATGTCCAAGCAATCCTCGGCCAGCGCGGCCAGCTCCCCCATCACACAGATCCTGGCTGTGCTGGCTGTGGCCGTGATCATCTGGATTGCGCTCGGCCAGAGCGAGACCGGCCAGCTCGACCTGCCGATTTTCCTGGCCTATACAGCGGCGCTGCTCACGCTGCTCGAGCGACTGAAAGCGCTCTCCGGGATCAATGCCTCGATCCAGCGCGGCCTGGCCGCGGCCGAGTCGATCTTCGGCATGCTGGACCTCGAGGATGAACCGGACAACGGCACAGTCAAGCTCGAGCGCGCACGCGGCGAGCTGCGCTTCGATCGTGTGTCGCTCAAGTATGCAGGCAGCGAGCGCGACGCACTGACCGACGTTTCACTCTCGATTCGGCCTGGCGAGACCGTTGCGCTGGTCGGCAGCTCGGGCAGCGGGAAGACGTCGCTCGTCAACGTCATTCCACGCTTCTACGAACCATCGGCCGGCCGACTTTTCGTCGACGGCCACGACATCACGACGCTGACGCTGGCAAGCCTGCGTTCACAGATCGCGCTGGTGTCGCAGGACGTGCTGCTGTTCGACGACACCATCGCCGCCAACATCGCCTATGGCGCCATGACAGGTGCTTCGCGTGCGGACGTGGAGCGCGCGGCCGCCGCCGCGAATGCTCTCGAATTCATCCGCGCCACGCCGCAGGGTTTCGATACGCAGGTCGGGGAGAACGGCATGCGTATGTCCGGCGGCCAGCGCCAACGGATCGCGATCGCCCGGGCCATACTCAAGGACGCGCCAATCCTCATCCTCGATGAGGCGACGTCCTCGCTGGATTCCGAATCGGAACGGCAGGTGCAAAGTGCGCTCGACACGCTTATGCAGGGGCGCACGACCATCGTGATCGCCCACCGGTTGTCCACCATCGAGCACGCGGATCGCATCGTCGTCCTCGACGCCGGCCGCGTCGTCGAGCATGGCACGCACGCTGAACTGCTTGCGCGCGATGGCGTGTATGCCCGCCTCCACCAGCTCCAGTTCGCGGTCGCCCTGCCGTCCGCGGCGGCTGCATGACCGGCGCCATAATGGTCAATGAGTCCAGTCAGCGCCCCCTTGTCATCGCCCACACCGAATCATCGGATGGCTGGGGCGGACAGGAGATTCGTATCCTGACCGAGGCCGCAGGCATGCAGGCGCGCGGGCATCGTGTCGTTGTCCACGGCGCCCACGGTTCGCGCATCGTGGCCGAGGCGCAGCACTTTGGCGTGCCCGCCATCGCGTTGCCCATCGGCCGCAAGCGCCCCGCCGGTGTCGCCGCCATGCACCGGGCACTGCGCGCCACGCCGTTCGATATCGTCAACACCCACAGTTCTACCGACACCTGGCTTTCGGCGGTCGCGTTGCGCATTGGCCGCCGCATGCGACCCGTTCTTGTGCGCACGCGCCACGTTTCGGTTCCGGTACCCAATGACGCCGGCACGCGCTGGCTTTATCGCAAGGCCACCGCACGCCTGGTCACGACAGGGGAATCGCTGCGCGCGACGCTCATTCGCGACAACGGCATCGACCCTGCACGCATCGATTCTATTCCCACCGGCATCGACGCGACACTTTTCGCGCCCGGCGATTCCCATGCCGCGCGCGCGTCACTGGGCCTGCCTGCGGAGGTCCCTTTGATCGGTATCGTGGCCACGCTGCGCAGCTGGAAGGGTCATCGCTACCTGCTGGAAGCGCTGGGGAAAATCGGCGATTCGCGCACCATGCTGGTCGTCGTCGGCGACGGACCGCAGCGAGCAGCGCTCGAAGCACAGGTCGAGGCGCTCGCACTGCGCAATCGCGTGATTTTTACAGGACAACGCTCGGAAGTCGCGCCGTTCCTGCGCGCGTTCGACGTGTTTGCACTGCCCTCCTACGCGAACGAAGGCGTACCGCAAGCGCTGCTTCAGGCGATGTTCGCTGGCCTGGCCTGCGTGACGACCGATGCCGGTGCAATTCCGGAAATCGCGCGCGACGGGCAGACCGCGGTGGTGGTTGGCAAGGAGGATGTCGCCGCGTTGGTCAAGGGCCTGGAGTTGCTGCTGGCCGACGCCTCGTTGCGCGCGCGACTTGCGACCAATGCGCGCGCGCTGGTGATGTCGCGCTACGGACTGTCCACCATGCTCGACCGCATGGAATCCGTATTCCGCCTGGCCCTTGCCGAGGTCGGAGCGTCATGACCACGATAATCGCCACGCGGTCGCGCTTCATCAACCAGGCCGAGGTCGTCGCCCGGGCCCTGGCCGCGCGCGCCAAACGGCCGCGCACGCCGCCGGCGAAAGTCAGGCGCATCCTGCTCGCCCACCATCTGCTGCTGGGCGACACGCTCATGGTGACGCCACTCATCGCCAAGCTGCGTGCGCGCTACCCCGACGCCGATATCTCGATGACGGTGCCACGGGCGATTGCCCCGCTCTACTCCACCCATCCCTATGGTGTGCGCGCCCTGCCATGGGATCCACGTCACGCCAACGAAGCACTGTTCGCGGAGTCGCGATTCGACCTGGCGTTCGTCCCCGGCGACAACCGCTACGCATGGCTCGCGGCAGCGATGCATTCACGCTGGATCGTGGCATTCCGAGGCGATCCCAACGAACGCAAGAACTGGCCGATCGACCAGTTGCGGCCCTATCCGGACCAGCCCGCCGCATGGGGCGACATGGTCGCAACGCTTCTGGATGGTCCGGCGCCCGAAGCCTTCGCCGCAACCGATTGGCCGGCCCCCGTGGCCAAGCCGTTTGCCGCGCCGACGCAACCCTATGCCGTCCTGCATGTCGGGGCCAGCACGCCACTCAAACTTTGGCCGGTGGATCGCTGGACCGCGCTCGCCGACTGGCTTGTCGCGCGCGGGATCACTCCCGTTTGGTCTGCCGGGCGCGGGGAGGAGGACATCATCCGCGCCTGCGATCCTCAAGGGCACTTTGCTTCCTATGCCGGCGATCTCGACCTGCCGCAACTCTGGCGCCTGTTCGCGAATTCGCGCCTGGTCGTCGCCCCCGACACAGGCGTGGCGCATCTTTCACGGGTAACCAGTGCGCCGACCATCGCGCTGTTCGGTCCGGGTTCGGCCATCGTCACCGGTGCGGGCGATTTCTGGCGCAATTCTCCCTACCGCGCGGTTACGGTCGACCCGTTTCCGTGCCGCGATCAACGCATCTTGTTCCGGCGCGAAATCGAATGGGTACGTCGTTGCGCGCGCACGCCGGCGCAATGTCCGGATCATCTTTGCATGCAGGCCATTTCGTTCGACGCCGTGATTGCGGCGGCAGTCGACCTCACCAGTCGTTAGGCGGCCTTTCCGTGATGGCCCCGCGGCCGACAATCGTCCAGATCAATCTGGCGCCGACCCTTGGCGGCGCCGAGGTGTACACCGCGTTCATGAGCCGGGCGCTGTCGTCCCGCGGTTGGCCGACGCGTGCGATCGTGAGCGCCAGGGCGCACTTCTGGCGCGACCTTGATTTCGGCGGCGTGGAGCGCGTGGGCGTGAGCGACGGCATGGCCGCCGCGGCGCTGCTTGCGCCCGGTGAAATCGCGCTGATTCACGGCTCGCTGCCGTTGCCGGTATTGAAGATGCTCAGGGGCCGCGGCCCCATCCTCGGCATCGCGCACCAGGCGATCTACGACACGACGCGGCCCGCCTACTTCCACCATGCCGACCTGTTGTACGGCGTGTCGCAGCATGTGCTCGCGACACTGCGCGGGAACGGCGTGGCAAACATCTACGACCAACCGCTTTTCGGTATCGGTGACGTACATCGCCTGCACGCCGAAACCACCCCGGTTCGAGGGCCGCTGTGCGAATGGGACGAACGGAAATTCTTCGAGAAATTGATCGCGGCCGGCCAGCGTGCTTTGGCATCGCGGCGTCCGGCTACACGCTATGCGAAGCGACCCGGTGTCACTCTCGGCATCGTGTCACGCATTGCCAAAGCCAAGCAGTTTCCGACATTGTTCGACGTGATCGCGCCGCTCATCCATGCGCAGCCGCGCGTTAACGTCGAGATTTTCGGCGTCGCCGTCGGCGGCAAGCAATTGCGCGAATTGCGCCAGTCTGTGCGTCCTCTTGGATCCAGGGTCCGCTTCTGGGGACACCAGCGCGACGTTGTGCCGGCGTATCGCGGCATTGATTACCTTCTGCTGGGATTACCGGACCGCGAGGCGCTCGGCCTCAATGTCATCGAATCCTGCCTGTGCAGCACACCGGTGCTGGCCATCGATTCGCCTCCCTTCACGGAGACGATGCGCGACGGAGTCACGGGCTACCTCTACGTCGATCCACGCCGCGACGGTGGTCGCCATTTTGCGCAGGTCCTGGCCGAAATTGCGGACGGCACGCGCAAGCCGGAGATGGCAAGCGCCTCCGCCCATCTCGAGCAATTTTCCTTTGACCATTTTGCCAATCGCGTCGATTCTGCCATGCATGCCGGTGCCGTGGCTGCGGGAAGCAGACCGGGCAATGCCTGACGCCGTCGACTGGCGTTACTCGCACGGTACAATTCCGCGCGGCCCTGGGGCAAGAAACGGCATCCACGGCGCCCGCTTAAATGACCCAGATCAATCTCCGCCTGCTTGCCGCCTTCACGACGGCTTATCTTTTCCTCCTGCCGACCAACCACGGAACCTACCTGCGGTCGATCGCATTCGGCGGGTCGGTGCTGTTTGCCGCATGCGCATTGGGATGGAGCCTGAAGGAACGCGCCCGGCGGCCGGACGCTCGCCTACCGATGCCACCGTGGCCGATTGTCCTGACCGTCGGCGCCTGGTTTGCATGGTCCGCGTTTTCGTATTTCTGGTCGGTGAAACCCCACTACACTTCGGGACAGCTGTCGCGGGAGGTCGCCGAGAATGTGCTTCTCATCGTCGCGTTCTATATGGCGTGTTGTGACATCGGCACATTCCGCCGCTATGTGACGGCCGCCCTCCTGAGTTTCGCGATCCTGGCGACACTGGCCATGGGTTATTCCATGACACCGGGCGGTTGGGACCCGGCCCTGAAACACAACGGCGTGGGACCCTACTCCACATATGTCGTGTTGCTGTCGCCACTGCTGCTCACGTTCATCGGACCTGCGCCGGTCCGCCTCCTGCGTCAGCGAAGCCTGTCAATCGCATTGGGGGCGGCATTGCTCGCACTGGTGGTGGCGACGGCACGCCTTACCGACAACCGGATGGTCTGGATCGCGTTGGCGGCCGTTTTCGCCACGGCCGCCATAGCTTCGGCGGCGCGCTGGCCCAGGACCTTCCTGCATTCTCCCTGGCGCTGGCTGGCGCCGGTCGCGGCCATCCTCGTCGTTCTCGGTTTTGCATTTGCAGATGCGGCCAGGGAACGGGCACAGGCAGATTTCCCGCCGAATACGTCGGTGAAGGCGACAATCAAGGCCGACCCGCGCTTCCGGCTTTGGCACCAGCTTTACGAAAGGATCGGCGACAAGGTGTGGCAAGGCTACGGTTTCGGACGGCGCATCCAGGCCGAGGAGATTGCGAGCGACTTGGCCGACCTGCAGCTGACCCACGCGCACAATCTCTTCGCCAGCCAATGGTTGCAGACCGGCGCGGTCGGACTTGCGCTGTTTGTGGCAATGCTGGGCGCGATCGCGACGACGTTCGTGAGCTACGTTCGCGCCCGCGACGACGTGCAGGCGTTCCTGGGCATCGTCGGCCTCTGCGTTCTGGCCGGGTTCGTGGTCAAGAACCTCACTGACGATTTCCTGTTTCGCAGCAACGCCAAGGAATTCTGGGCGCTGCTGGCCATGCTCGTCGGGCTCGGCACCCGATTGCCCGGCACGACGTCGAGTCCGCGGTCGATGCCACCACCGCCTGAAGTTTTGCCGACGGCAAGTCCCGGGCGGCGCTCAGTCGCATGACCAGGCTCGACCATGCCGGCAATCAACGCGGAAATCGTCATCATCAATTGCAGCACCAAGGAGCTGACGGCGCTGGCACTGGTGAGCGCATTACGTAACGGCAGTCTGCCAGTGACCGTGATCGATTGCGAGTCGACCGATGGCAGCGTCGAATTCTTTCGTGAGTTGCAGCGGCAACTCACGTTCAAGCTCGCCCACCTCCCCTTGCGCCGCCACGGCGTGACGCTGGACCGTATATTCAACGAGACCGCACGCGACACTCTGCTGCTTCTCGACTCGGATGCCGAGATCCTCGACCCGCAACTCGTGCCGCGGATGCTGGCTGCATTGACGTCGGGCACGTATGGCAGCGGCTTCCTGCATTGTGGCGAATGGCTCGGCACCGAGCATGGCGGTGGCTATCCCGTCAGCCAGCATGACGGCGGCCCCCCTGGTCAGCGGGGCGGCGGCGGCCCCCCTGGTTACTACGCCGACCGAATGTGGATCCCGTGCGTGATGCTCGGCGTGGCGGCTGTGAAGGAAGCCCTGAGTGCCGGTCAGTCGTTTCGCGCGCAGATCATCGGCAACGAGATTGCATGGCGCTGGCTCGCGCAATTGCTTTGCCTGCGTTTTCGGATCCCCGGATTGCGCCGACTGCGACTCGACACATTGCAACCGCAGCACAGGGACTATCGCGGCCTTCGCCCGCATTACATCTATAGCGACACGGGCGCCGGCCTTCACGATTTCCTCGTAAACCAGCGTGGACTGAGCTTTGCCAATCTCGGTGCGCAATGGTGGCCGCGTGCCGTTGCGCACTATCACGGCGCGACACGCCGGAAGTTGCGGCCACGGATGCGCAACGCGACCGATGTGGTGGCAAGCCGCGCCGATGCGCTGGCGAGGATTTCCGCAATCTACGGTGTGCGGCTGCCGGGCGCCTGACGGAGCTTTTGAGTCTGCGAGCGATTGACTTCAGCGCTTGCGCGGGATGCGCAGGGGTAGAGGCTTCGTCTCTTCGCGCCCGGGGGGCGCTTCGGTAGGAATCGGCATCACCGGTGCGCCCGCGGGCGGCATGTACTCCGGTATCCAGGACTTGAGCCGCGCGCGCACCTCGGCGTCGTCAGCAGCGCGGTCGCTCTCGCACCACGTGACCATCTGCCCGACGAGATCGCGATTGACGTCGCGCGCCTGCGCGATGCGCAGCTTCGGATGCGGCGTGGGCATGGTCGCCTCTTCCGACGCCAGCAGTTCCTCGTAGAGTTTCTCGCCGGGGCGCAGGCCCGTGAACACGATGGCAATGCGGTCCGGATCGGCGCCGGAAAGTTTGATCAGGTCGCGCGCCAGGTCGACGATACGCACCGGCTCTCCCATGTCGAGCACCAGGATCTCGCCACCCCTCCCCTGCAGGCCGGCTTGCAGCAGCAGCTGCGTGGCTTCGGACAACGACATGAAATAGCGGGTGATCTCCGGGTGCGTCACGGTGACCGGACCGCCGCGCGCGATCTGCTCGCGAAAACGCGGGATCACGCTACCGGCGCTACCGAAGACGTTACCGAAGCGCACCAGGACGAATTGCGTGCCGCGACCCTGCAAACTCTGGCAGACGATTTCAGCGAGGCGCTTGGTCGCACCCATGACATTGGTGGGATTCACCGCCTTGTCGGAGGACACGAGCACGAATTTCTCGACCTTCGCGGCAACGGCGGCGCGCGCCAGCACAAACGTGCCCCAGGCGTTGTTGCGCACCGCCTGCCAGGCGTTGGTTTCCTCCATCAGCGGCACGTG
>JBDTPJ010000016.1:0-42521 GCA_039932755.1 Betaproteobacteria bacterium | reverse complement strand
TGTCGAAGCGCACGTTGACGTACGCTGGCTACAACCAGATCGCCAACCGCAGCAACGGCGCCTACAACTTCGGCGTCAATCAAGTCGGTGGCCTGTGCGGCCTGTCGTCCAGCGGCCAGTTGCCCGGTGGTTGCGGCAACTCCGCCAAGCCGCAGGGCCTGATCTTCGGTCTGGTCCACTTCTTCTAAGAAGTCTCCGGCTGAAGTACCCGGAATTTTCGGGAAAGCAATGTGAAACGGGCGCCTTCGGGTGCCCGTTTTTTTCATGGCGCAAGAGTTTGACCTTTGTTGGGCTTATGCCGTTTTGTTCAGCGCGCGAGGTGGCAACGAACTGGTAGCATTTGCCGATGATGAATGAGCTGATACTGGGTTTCGACCGCGCATTGCGCACGCTCGCGGGAACGGCATCGTCGTCGCGGCCCATACCGGGCGCGTCACTGGCCCCGCCGGACCTGACACTCGAAGAGAAGCGGCACGCCGCGGGACTCATGCGTGTAAACCATACAGGCGAAGTTTGCGCACAAGCCCTCTATTCAGCGCAGGCCCTGGTGGCGCGTAACCCCGACATCCGTACGCGCTTTGCCGCCGCCGCGCGCGAGGAAGAGGATCACCTGGCCTGGACCCAGGGCCGACTGGCCGAGTTGAACGACCGCGTGTCGCTGCTCAATCCGATCTGGTATGCCGGCTCGTTTGTGATCGGGGTGGCGGCGGGTTTGGCTGGCGACCGTGTAAACCTGGGCTTCGTCGTGGAGACCGAGCGCCAAGTGGAAGAGCACCTGACGGGGCACATGGATTCCCTGCCGGACGCCGACACGCGCAGCCGGGCAATCGTGGCCACGATGCGTGACGATGAAGCAAGGCACGGGGCAATGGCGCGCGAAGCAGGCGCGTTGGAGCTTCCCCTGCCCGCGCGCGAAATGATGCGCGTGACCGCCAACCTCATGAAGGCCATCGCGTACCGAATCTAGGCAAGATTCCGGCGCCATGCGCGCGGCGGAACGCCAATGCGTGCTGAAACTAGGCGCGATTCCGGCGCCAAGCGCGCAGCGCCTTGAGCCTCGCCGCACGCACCGCACTGGCAACGGCATCGGCGCTGTTCGGTGCGGATTTGCCGATACCGGCCATTCGCGCCACCGCGCCGGCATCCACGGATTTCACAACGGCCAGCGCCTCTCGCAGCAGCGCCGCGGCCGGATAGTCCTGCGGCACGCCGGGCCATGAGGACGCGATGGCAGCGCAGGCCACAAGCAGCGTCTCCAGCCGAACCGGTCGGCGCAACGCGTCCGTGGCATTGATCAGGTCGAGCAGACCTGCCGGCGTCAAGGTGGCGGCGCCGTTCACCTTGCGCCAGAGTTGCGCGGCGAGCCGGGCCGCGTCCTGACACTCCAGCGGGACCTTGAGACGCGCCGACACGCGCTCAACAACGCGAATACTTCGCAGCGTCGATGCCTGCGGCAAGCGTAGCGCTTCGCGAGTCACCTTCGAAGTACCAAGGTCATGGAGGAGAATGGCGTACCGCGCAGCAAGTGTGGCGCCATGATCGGCGGCCCAGTCGAGAGTCCGCGCCATGAGGACACCTGCGTCGGGAACGCGTGGCTCGATCACGCCTTCCGGCGGCGACGACACCCGCGCAACACCGAACATAGCGTTGACTTCGGGCAGCAGATTCGCGAGCGCTCCGCATTGACGCAAGACGGCCAGCATTTGCGACGGCCGCGGTTCGGCTAGCCCCTTCGCCAATTCCTGCCAGACGCGTTCCGGCGCGAGGGTCGAGAGCTCACCCGACGCCACGATGGAGCGCATCAGTGCTTCGGTTTCCGGTGCGACGGTAAACCCCAAACGTGCCGCGAAACGCGCGACGCGCAGCACCCGCAGCGGATCTTCGACGAACGCGGTCGACACATGGCGCAACACGCGCGCAGCCAGGTCAGCCTGGCCCCCATACGGGTCGATGATGCGGCCATCGTCGCCACGCGCCATGGCGTTGATCGTGAGGTCGCGCCGGGCCAGGTCCTCTTCGAGCGTGACATCGGGCGAGGCGAAGAACTCGAAGCCACGATAGCCGCGTCCATGCTTGCGCTCGGTTCGTGCCAGGGCGTATTCCTCGTTGGTCTCCGGGTGCAGGAAGACCGGAAAGTCGCGGCCCACCGGACGAAACCCGGACGCGAGCATCGTCTCCGGCGTCACACCGACGACGACGTAGTCGCGGTCGGCATTCGGCCTGCCGAGCAATCCATCGCGTATGGCGCCGCCCACCTCATAGATGCGCGCGGGCTGGGGCAGTGGGCGCGCCATGGGCATCAGCGCCGTTGCGTTACGTCGCGCGCACCCACCGAATCCGCGTTCATAACTGCAGGCCCATCACGATTTCCCCGTCATCGACCTCGCCCGTTTCGTGAAAGCCGAGGCGAACGTAGAACTCGCGAGGAGAGCCGTCGACCGGCGCATAGGACAACTGGAATTTCTTCACGTTGGGAAGCGTACGCGCATGGTCGATCAATTGTGCGAGCGCGGCGGCCCCATGACCCATACGCTGAAATGGAGCTGCGATCATGAAGCGCCAGAGGTAGCAGGTATCCGATGCCACGGGCGCCACGGCACGGGTGGGATCGTAAAGCATGGCGAAACCGACCGGCAGGTCATCCGCGTGGATCGCACGGAACCACGCCGCCGGTTCGAAATAGGCCTGCGCGATTGAAATGGCGTTGGGGGCCACCAGGACTTCCTGACCGGGCGCAACGCGCAGCGCGCATATCGTGCGCACGGAATCGGCGTTGATCTCGCGTAATGTGATCAATGAATTACCAATGAGTCACTGCCGAGTCACCAGTGTGTACAGTGAGTGTCCAATGAGCGTCGGATGACCCGTTGAGCGTCCGTGGAGGCAGCGCCTAGCGCCCGCTGCCGGCGCGGTAAATGTCGTAGTCGCTGCGCATCGCGCCCGGCGCAATGAACTCCGGCGCCACGGCTTCCATTGCCGACGGCGCAATGCCGAAGACCGGCGGAAACGCGCAGCCGCAAACACTGTCCTTTGTCATCGACGCCAGGTTGTCGCGGCTCAGGAGCGAGCCCGGCAGCCTTTCCAGCACCGCCGCCTGCAGGCGGGAAAGTCGCGGGCCGAGCGGAATGATCGGGCGCACTGCGCCGCTCAACTCCCCAACATAACGGACCAGTTCGCGAAGCGTGTACATGCGCGGGCCGCACAGGTCGTAGCTCTGGCATTGCGTCAGCTCGTCGTCGAGTGCACATGCCATGCAATGCACGACATCTTCCACGTAGATCGGCTGGAAGCGCGCGTCCGGTGCGGCCAGGGCGACGACAGGCAACAACTTTGTGATGCGGGCGAATAAATTGAGGAAGGCATCCTCGGGACCAAAGATCACGCTCGGACGAAACACCGTCCACTTGAGCTGCGACGCCCTGATGATGGCCTCCGCTTCGCCTTTGGTGCGCAAATACTGGCTGGGGCCCGCGGGATCCGCATGGAGCGCACTCATCTGCACCAGTCTTCGTACGCCCGCAGCGGCGCAAGACATCGTCATCGTCTTTGCAAGCTCGACGTGGGTACGCGAGAAGGAATTGCGACCGGTCTCGTTCAGGATGCCGACGAGATTCACGACCGCCGTTGCGCCAGCCAGCAGCCCTGCCAATGTCTTTGGATCAAAGATGTCCGCTTCGAAGACTTCTACCGTCGGCAGCAGGATCAAGTGCTTTGCAGCTTCCCGACGACGGGTAGGCACCACCACGCCATGACCGGCGGCGGACAGCCGCGACACCAGGTGGCGTCCGACGAAACCACTGCCGCCCAGGACCACAATGCGCTGCGCGGCGGACCTCACGGCGCGCTCGCCGTGATCGGATCGGCCACCGAGCCGCCGCGCGGCGCTACCTGCCCCAACCGTGCGGTGAGCGATTGTGGCGAGCCACCGAAGGCCTGCGCATAGAACATCGAATTGGCGAGCACCTTTTTCACGTAGTCGCGAGTCTCGTTGAACGGAATTGTCTCGACCCAGATGGCGCCTTCGAGCGCTGCCGGAGGACGCCAGGCTTGCGCGCGTCCGGGCCCCGCATTATAGGCAGCGGCTGCCAGCGCCGGCATGCGATCGAGACGCTCGAGCCAATACTTGAAATAGTACGCGCCGAAATTCGTGTTGAGTTCGACGTCGCCAATGGCTGCCGCGCGATAGTCTTTGCGCCCAAGTTGGTTGGCGACCCACTTGGCGGTGCCGGGCATCAACTGCATGAGCCCGACCGCGCCAGCCGACGAGACGATGTCCGGCGAAAAGCGCGACTCCTGCCGCGCGATGCCATATAGGAGCGCAACATCGACGTCCTGGTTGCGTGAAGCCGCATCGAACTCGGTGCGAAAGGGCGCCAGGTAGCGCAGAGAATAGTCATGGCGGGCCGTGGTGCGCTCGGCCGTATTCACCGCGCGATCGTAAAGCGCGACGCGCCGCGCGTAGTCCGCGGCGAGCAACAACGTTTCGTCCGACTGGCCGCGTACGACGAACAGCCACTCCCGCCGCGCTTCGGGCTTGAGGTCGAGGTGAGTGAGCTTCACGACCCGCTGCACCGCGGGTTGCGCGCCGAACGTGTTCAATGCGTCCATGGTCGACAAAAGCGGCTCGCTTTTGGGCGGCTCGAAGCGTCTGCCCAGGGATTCTGCGGCGAGAACTCCGTAGTAATGGGTTTCGGCCGCCAGCGTTTCAAAGAGTGGCTTGGCTTCCACGCCACGCCCCTTGGCCACCAGCGCGCGGCCTTTCCAGTAGCGCCAGGCTGCTTCGTTGCGCTGCGACTCCGTCATCCCGTCGATGGCCGCGAGTACATCGGACCACGCGAGCGCACGCAGGGCGGCACGCGCACGCCACGCCTGCATTTCCGGCGCGAGCGGCGCGTCGCCCGCTTCGCGGAACCAGTCGTTGGCGGACGCATTGAGCTGCCTCGCCGCATGGTAGGCAAGTCGAGCATTACCATATTTGCGCTCGGCCTCGGGCAACTTGTCGCGCCACTTTACCCACGCCGGGCGTGCCGCCGAGGCGTCACTGCGCGCAACTCGTTCGAGTGTATAAAGCGCCACCTCGCGACCCGCGCCCGTACTAAAGGCAAAGGCGCCGCCATCGAGCGCACGCTGGAAGTCGCGATTGGGAAGGAACTCGCGCCCGACGATGCGTTCCTTGCCGGGCACATCAGCGGCGATGGCCTGCGCCAATTTCACATTGCCTGCCTCCGACGCCAGCCTGAAACGGGCAACCCGATCCGCGGCGGTCAAGTCGCCGTGGCCAATCAGCACCGCGAACAGCGGTTCACATGCGTCCGGCGTTGTCTGCCCACTGAACCAGAGTGGCTTGGCGTCGGCCAGCACGGCGTCGCCGTCTCGCTGGCGTCGATATTGGATGCCATAGCACGCAAGCTCAACGTCTTCCCCCGATGGCGGCGGATAGTCGAGCGCGAAGCGATTCCAGTCTGCTTTCCTTGCGAGCGACTTTAGCCAGTCCACGCGCAGTTTTTCCGCGAGCGGCGTATCCGGATAGCGGGCAAGGAAATCGCGGACTGCGTCCGGCGACGCGTCATCGATGGCCAGCTTCAGTCGCCAGTACTCAACGTAGGGCAGGAGGATATGCCCATTGAGTTTGCGGGAAAGTCCGGCAAGCAGGACGCGGTCGCCCTTGTCGAATGCGGCACGCGCGGCAAGGAAATCGGCGTCGGATTGCGCCAGGCACGGTACCGCCGCGCTCAGGAGCGCAACAGCTGCCAGCCAAACGCCGCAGGACTGGAGGCGGGAAATCATGCTACCCATTCTCATTGAGGTTGCCTCTCGAGACAACCGTATCCGGCAATCGTTCCTCGGGCGGCGTACTGGTGCGCCGTACAGGTCTGGCTTCGAGGCAACCGGGCAAAGTGGTGCCGATCTGCACGTTGCGCGGATCAGGCCGCGGCCCCCGTCATCTGGAAGTCCCGGCAGGCAAAAGGCGCGTTCACTCGGGAATGGAATTCAACACGTACATGGCCGCGAGCAGTCCCGAGGGGCGTCCGAGCTTGCCCAGCCATTGCCCGAAGATCGTTTCGATCTCGCCGCCAAGGTAGACCTGCGTGAGCGCCCGGTTAACTTCGAGTCGAAACGCAGAGTCATTGCGCGGAAGCGCCATCGCGTAGGGCTCGAATGACAAATCTTCGGCGAGCAGCGAGAGCTTCGAAGGATCCTTTGCCAGGACGGCCAGGCCAATCAACTTGACCTTGTCGCCGGCATAGGCGTCGGCGCCTCCCGATTCAAGAAGGGCCAATCCGGCATTGCCGTCCGCGACCGGCAGGACTGTCGCATTGATCAGCCGCTTCTTGAGCATTTCGTTAAGTCGCGTTTCGGTCGTGGTGCCCTTGATGACGGCAATTTTCTTGCCGCTCATGTCGGGTATCTGGTTGATCGGCGACCCGGCCCGGACCAGGAAGCCTCCGCCGTCGATGAAGATCAGGCTCGAGAAGTCCACATTGGCCAGACGCGACTGGGTCTGCGTCGTATTGGCGCATTCGAGATCGGCGCGACCCGATGCGACCATTTGCAGCCGCTCGCTGACCGAACCGGGTAGCCAGTTGACCTTGAGGTTCGGCTCACCGACTGCGCGGCCGATTTGCGCAATGACGCGCTTGCACAGGTCGATCGAGTAACCCTGCGGATCGCTGGTCGTGCCTGTAAACGAAAACGGAAGCGAGTCCGTCGAAAACGCGACGTTGATGGCCTTGGCGGATCTAACCTTGCCCAATGTACCGGGAGCGGCCTGGGCCGCAGCCCCGCCTGCGACAAGACCAGCGGCAACAGCCAGCAAAACAAGCAGATTCTTCTTCATGGTTACCTCAGGCGAAATGGAAACGCGAAGGCTTCGGATCGAATCCCATTTTACACTGCATTGCACCACGCGCTGCTGCATTTGCCGACGCCGGCCCACGTCGGTCGAATCGCACGCGATCCTTTCCCGCGCACCGCGCGCGACGATACAATTCAAGCATGAAAAAATTCCCTGTTGATGCCCGCCGGCATTTCATGTGATCCGGACATCGCTCGCCATCTTGACCGTCGTCGTCGGCCTCGTGTCGCCGACACTGGTTCCCGCCCAGACTGCGCCGATGGCAACGCCGGCGGTACCTGTGCAGGAACCGTTTTCCTGGAGCTTCGGCAAGCCGCAGTCCGCAAATGCCGAAGGCTGGACCGCTGAGCGCGGCACGATTACGCCGGGCGATGGCGAATTGCGACTGCAACCCGACGCCAATCGCCGCGTCATCCTGTTGTCACCTTCGGGTTTGCCCGAGGTAGCGCGCGATGCAGAGGAATTTGTGCTGGGCGTGACGGGCACAGGCTTGCAGCGGGTGCGCATCCAGGTCCGGCGCGACGTGCGCGGCGGATGGATCACAATCGCGGACGCAAGTGGTGCGGCGCTGCGCGAAGTGACCGATGGCTATGCGATAAAGCGCACGGCTGGCGCACGCAGCGCACCTATCGAACGTTTGCGATTCGAACTTCAATTTCGGACGACCAACGCTCGCGCACTGAAGCATATTTCCATCAAGACCGGACCCAGCTGACGCTGCTTCGCGCGTCTCGCATTTGTCCAACATCAGATCAACGCGGTGTGACGCTCTAGACTAAGCCTTACTCCCTCACCGCCTGGATGTCATGCGCAGGCTTACCCAACCCAGCATGCCCATCATGGCGATCAACAGTGCCAGCATCGTGGGTGACAGCGTCGGAATCGGCTGTACCGAGGACGGCGGCGGCGCAGTGACACCTACGCCGCTCAATACCATCGTGACGTCGGGCGCATTGCTGGACAGCGTCACGTTGGCCGTTCGTGTTCCAAGCGCGGAGGGCGTGAACGTCAAGTAGAGATTGCAGACTGACGCGGGCGCAAGCGTCTTGCCCGCTGCGCAGGAATTCTGCCCCGTCGTGTACGCGAAATCGGCGCCCGGAGGCAGCGCAGCAAAGGGCGTGGCCAGCACGAGACTACTCCCCCCGGTGTTGCCGATCGTCACTGACCGCGCCAAGCTGGTCGTGGCCAGCGCCTGATTACCAAACACAGGAGGCGCAGACATGAGTGCCAGCAGGGCACCCGCGGCCACGTCATCGTTCAGGATCGTTCCTGTCGCCGTGGCCGTGCCGAGCGTTGCGCCACCCGGCGCGGAAAGCGTGATCACGATCGTTTCGTCCGGCTCAACCAAAGTGTCGCCGTTGACGTTGACCGTAATGTTCTGTGCGGTGACCCCCGGTGCAAAAGTCAGCGTGCCACTGCCGGCAACCGTGTAGTCGACGCCGGCCGTTGCGGTACCGCCGGTCGCTGCATAGTTAACCGTGACCGCGCTTGCGCTGACCGGAGACAGCGTGACCGCGAAGGTCATCGGCGTCGTGCCCGAGTTTCCTTCGGTCACGGCGGATGCGTTGGCGATGGACACGACCGGCAGCGCAGCGCCCGTCCCGACGCCGGTCAACGTCATCGTTGCTGCGGCCGCGTTGCTGGCGAGATTGAGTACCAGCGTGCGCGTTCCCGCCGCTTTGGGGGTAAAGGTGAAATACAGCGCACAGTTGGTCGCCGGAGCCAGCGTCTGGCCGTTGACGCACGCACCGGCGCCACTGGCAAAGGCGAAGTCGTTGCCCATGACAATCAGCGCGAAAGGATTGCCCAGCACGAGGTTGGCGCCGCCGACATTGGTCACCGTGGCGGAAATGATCGGGCCGGTCGTGCCTACCGTGCGACTGCCAAAGTCGAGCGGATTGGGCGAGGGCAGCAATACCGGGGCCCCGTTCGAGTTGATGATCATGGGAAAATTGCGCGTGTCGCTGTGGGCATCGGCGTCGACCAAAGTGACATACGCCGAAAATGGCCCCGCCGTCGTGGGAATGCCGCTGACGATGCCTGTCGTCGGGTCGAGCGACAGGCCGTCGGGAAGCGTCGCCGGCCCCCATAGCAACGGATCGGCGCCCGTGCCGGTGAGCTGGAACAAGTACGGCACGCCAGTGACGCCGTCGGGCAGCGCGGTCGTCGTGATCGCGGCAGTCACCGCGGCGTCGTCGTTGACGATGACGATCGTTCCCGTATCGGCAAAGCCGGGCTGCGGCGCGAGCAGCGTGGCGTTGACCGGGTTGCTGATCACCGCCGTAAAGCGCTGGTCCGACTCGTACTTGGTATCACCCACGACTTTGACGATGAAGCTCTTGGTCACCTCGCCCGGCGCGAACGTCAGCGTGCCGCTGGCCGGAATATAGTCGTTGTCGGCCGCGGTGGCACCCTTCTGGCCGGTGCCGTCGACGGTCGTGTAGTCCACGCTGACGGTGAGCGCACTGGGCGCCGACAGGTCGACCTTGATCACCACATCCTGGGTGCCCACATTGCCTTCCGGCACATAGATCGGGCCCAGGATCCCGATGTTGGCCGTTTCGTCGACAAAGATTTGTGGAGGCAATGCCGGGGTGGCCGTCGACCAGAAGCGCGCGCTACCCGCCCCGCGTCCCTTTCCACCGTTGTAGGGAAAGCCGAAATACGGCAAGTCAATGGTGCTGAACGTGAAGCCGGCTGCCGTAAAGGGTGCCTTGAGGATGACGAGGGGGTCCCCATTGCTCACGCTACCACCCGACAGCGCGGCGTACTGACCATCGGCACTGATGTCGATGTCCTCGAAGCCGTCGTGACTGGCGCCGGGATCGAACGACAGTGTCTCGACGGTGGACGCCGCATTGTAGGGCGCGGATACGGCGTAAACGCGCGGCAACGCCGCCAAGACCTGATGCGCTGATTCGACCACCAGCACCTTGCTGCCATCCGGAGTGAACGTAAGGCCATCGAGGCTGGCACCGGTGATGGTCAGCACTTCCGGCACACTCGCGGCGGAGAATGGCGCGTGGAAAATCCGCAATTCAGGGCCATAGGTACCGACGTCACCGCGCGTGGCGATCAACGTCGCATTGTCCGGCGACAGCGCGATGGAACCAGAACCGCTGCTCAGACCGCCGCCATTGCTGCTCGGGATCGTGAACGCGATGCTGGTATACGGCGGGTCGACTGCCACAATGCCGGTCTTGACCGCTATGTAGGCGCGGCCGGTGACGCTGTCGAACGCAATGGCCCGCGTTTGCGCCGTGTTGCTGCTGCTGGGCAGGGACAACATGGTCACGGCGGCCGTGTGGTCAAACGGCGTCGGGATAATCCACAGCGTGTCCAGGCTCGTGACGGCCAGAACGTGAGTGCCGGCAGGGTTCATGGCAAGCGTGCCGTAGCCATCGTAGAACGTCGTTGCAGAAGGCTGCGGGAGCAGGTAATTGTCGATGCGCGTCCCGTTGGTGGTGTCGAGGAGATTGATCCCGCCGGCGGGAGATCCTGAACGCTCTTGGGATGCCAGCGCCCGATTGGCCGCGAGCAATGTCAGCGCGTGCACCCTGAGGATCGGGTTGTCGAACGGCAGGATATAGGTTCTGGCCGGATTGGGCAGACCCCCGCCCAAATCCGGGAACACGACGACCGGATAGGGCTGCGCAATTGCGCCCGTATCGTGGGCAGGCGTGACGACCAGTTGCTGGGCCGTGGCCAAAGGCATTGTCAAGACCAATACCATTGCCGCGCAAAGCGCAGCGGCAAGATTGCGAAACGGCACAGCGGCGAAACGTGGCATGGCCCCTCCTGGCAGGTGTCAGGGCCAGTATGCGGACCGGTACCTTTCCGATACCTAACAGATTGCGATACCTGACAGATCGCCGCGTCGAGTCATGCAGTGGGATTTGCTCGCTGTGGTGGCGCGGCGCGCCCGAGCCAGCGGCGTGCCGCGCGACCGGCATCGGCACGATTGTCGACGTGCAATGCGCGCAATATCACGGACACATGCCCCTTGACCGTGCGCAGGCCGATGCCCAACTCGCCCGCGATCGCCTTGTTGGCGCATCCTTGCGCGATCAGCGCCAGCACGTCGTACTGTCGAGATGTAAGGTTGAGTGGGCCGGTACCATGCCGCGCACCTGGAATCCTCCACTGCGCATGCACGGCTTCGGCGTGCGCAAGATCGTTGCTCCGCACACAGACATCACCGGCCAGGACCAACCGCAACGCCGCGCTCAGAACGCCGATCGGCGCTGAACGCGGAACCAGTGCGTTGGCACCGGCAGAGAGCAGCGCGGCCCGGGCGCCTTCATCAGTCTTTCCGACGAGCGCCAGCAGCGGCAGACGCGGTTGCGCTTGCCGAAGCGCGGCGAGCTCATCTATGGGGAAGAAGCCCTCGTCGAACCAGACGGCGTCGAATGGTGAGATCCGCAGCAATGCGGCACTTGCCGACACGCTGTCGGCGGCTTCGACAAATTCGCAGGTGTCGTCGATCTCAAGGGCGACCCGCTTCAAGCCCTCGCGAACCAATGCCTGTCTTCCGGCGAGCAATACGCGCATGGGGTCCGTCCGGCGCGACAACGTGTCGCGATGTTGCGGGGTGACTTCCTGAAGCTTAAAGGACGGTACCTTTCCGATACCTAACAGATGCCGGCCAAAGGCAGCCGGAGAGGAATAGACGACGGCCCGCGCCCAAACCGGCAAGCTTTGCGTCAATTGCGGTAAATGGACTGGAACAGTGCTTCGGTGGACGGCGACGGCGGAATGCCCAACTGCACCGACAGCATTTCACGACAGCGCCGGTAGACGCGCGCGGCTTCAGCAGGCTCACCGCGGGCAAGGTGCCCACGCATCAGGTGCCGGTAGAGGTTTTCAGCCAGACCGTCCTCCTCGATCGCCCGCTCGTAAAGCGCGATGGCCCGCGACCAGTCGCCGCGCTGCTCCCAATAGCCTCCCACATCGGCGAGCGAGCGACGAAATCGGTTTTGCCAGCGGTCCCGGGCGGCGAGCGACCACCGTTGGGGGTCCTCGCTGCCGAGAAAGGGGCCGAGGTAGCGCCCTAGCAAGCTTCGCCCAAGTTCGTCGATACGACCGTCGTCGGGCGGGCCGCGGAGCAAGCCTTGTAGTGACTCGACGTCGCGATCGAAGGCCCAGACGTCGAGCCACACCCGATCCGCGTCGAGACCGACCTTGCCTTCGTCGATGCGGATCGCGTCCGAATTGCCCAGCAGCTTGCGCAAGCGCGAGACAACCACATCCAGCGCCGCTGCCGCTGCCGCCGGATCGGCATCGGCCCAGAGCACGTCGTAAAGCTTTTCCTTGGCGATGCCGCGTCCGCCCAGCGCGACCAGCACCTTCAGGAGTTCCATGGGCTTCTTCTGTGCCTTGCCCGCGAACGCCAGCTCGTCACCGCGCAGATAAACCTTGAAGCCGCCGAGCGCGTAAACCCGGATCGGCCAGGGCCAGGATTCGGGCGCATTCGAAGGCGGCGCAATGCCGCGCAATTCGATCAGACGCTGTACGAACTCCGTCTCGATGTCATGTTCGAGAGCGAGCACGCACAGTTTTGCGCAGAATTCGGGATAGCCCTCGAACGTGTCGTAAAACTGGCGCTCGCGCATCCCTGCCCATGCGTTGGCCATGAGCACGTGGCCATTCGATCTCTTCCCGATTATCGCCTCATAGGCATCGACAAGAGTGATCATGTCGTGGATCTCGTCCACGTAGTTTCCCGGCACGAGTTCGACTGCCTGCAGCATGAGCTCGCGCGCCGCGGCAAACTCGTTGTTGAACAATCGCGCCTGCGCTTCGTTGACGATGTACACGGCGCGCATCGGCGGCGGGTGCTCGAGCTCAATCGAATACTTGGTGCCGCGCGACGCATGGAACACTGCACCGTCGCCGTTGCCCTTCAGCAGTGCAAGCTTCGTTCGCATGAACAGGAGGCGCGGCATTTCGCCGATGCTTCCGGGATCCATCACCGACTCGGCCGCCGCCAGCGCTTGCTCCGCCGGCACGACCTTTCGTTCCATCAGGCGGCGCTCGACATCCATGAATGCCAATCTTACGAGGATGTCCCGCAGATGAAGGTTCTCGGCGAGCTTGCGCGCCTGCTGTCGCGCGAGGTCCGCCTGTTGGGGTTCCATCGAATGCTGGGCGCAGCGAGACCAGAAGATGAGCCAGTGCCCAAGTCGGTGCGGCGAGAGGTCGCTGCGCTCCATGCTGGGACGCAACAGGCTGTACGTGCGCTGTCCCAAAGCGCGCAATTCGCGGGGTTCCGTGTAGAACAGAACGAGGCGGCCGGCGGCAAATCGGACATTGACGTCGAGGTCGAGGTCGAGCAAACCCATGATGCGCTCGACGCAGGTTTCGAGAAACGGATCGGCGGACCCGAAATAGATCAGCCCGGCGAGCAGGCCGGCGAGCGCAACCAGTTCCTGATCACGACCGGGCCAAACAAATTCCGGATCGCGCACGATGGCGAGCCGCGCAATGTGTTCGGGAAAGCGGCGATAGTTGCCCATGACCTGCCCGCTAAGGAGCAGTGCCGCCGAAGCGAGTGCGGCGCCCACGGCGTCGCCGCGCGTCAAACAGTCGGCGAGCGCGGTATTCAGCCCTTCGATCGCGCGCGGCTCGCCGCGATGCGAAGCCTCAAGTGCGAGGCGGTAGTCTTCCGGCAGTTCGGAGCCGACGTCATTCTTGCTATGTCGCGCGAAGGTCATGCCCGTGAGGGTATCCGAAATTATCGTTCACGCGGCTTGATTCCGATGCCGATCCCTTCCTCGATAGTTTCGAGCATGTACGGAAAGAACGGATTGGCCGACATGCGGCTCAGTGTGTCGATGCTGACCACCAGCACATCGCGCTCTCCCCGCGTCGCCATCGCGCCCAGGTGACGCCAAAGTTCTCCGTTCTCATCGGCTTGCTGAACTTCATTCCGTACATCGGCTCGGTGCTCGGCGTGCTGTTTCCGATGCTCATGGCAATCGTGCAATTCGAAACGTCGAGCGAGACCCTGGCGGTGCTTTTGCCGCCTACCGTCATCCAGTTCGTGATCGGTAGTATCGTCGACCGCTTCGCCATGAGCAGTTCACTCAACCTGAGCCCGTTCGTCATCCTGGTCAGCCTGACCGTCTGGACCGGGCTGTGGGGCATTCCCGGTGCGTTTCTGGCCGTGCCGATCACCGCCGTCAGGCCATCGTCTTCTCCGAGTTTCAGGGAACCCGGCCGATTGTGGTCCTGCTATCGCGAAATGGCCAGCTTTGAGCCGGTTGCAGGAGAGCAAACCCGCGCCCCCGATGCTAAAATTGCCACCTAAGAACCAGTAATCGCAGGAACCATCGCCCCGGGAGGACGGATGGCACAACGCAAGGCAGCACCGCTGGTCGGGGTCGTGATGGGGAGCGAAAGCGATTGGGAGGTCATGCGCCATGCCGTGGTGCAACTCGACGCATTCGGCGTTCCCAACGAGCCGCGCGTCGTGTCGGCACACCGGATGCCCGACGACATGTTCGAGTATGCCGAAGACGCCGCGCCCCGCGGATTGCGCGTCATCATTGCCGGTGCCGGAGGTGCTGCCCACCTGCCGGGAATGCTCGCCTCGAAAACGACGGTTCCGGTTCTTGGCGTGCCCGTCCCGTCGAAATACCTGCGTGGCGAAGACTCCCTGTTGTCGATCGTGCAGATGCCCAAGGGAATCCCCGTGGCCACGTTTGCGATCGGCGAGGCGGGTGCCGCCAATGCGGGCCTTTTTGCCATCGCAATCCTTGCCGCAACTGATCCCGCCCTGGCCAAGAAGCTTGCCGCATTCCGCTTGAAGCAGACGAACACGGCGCGCGCCATGCGCGTGCCGATCGATGGCGGCAAGCCCGCCCCCTGACCTGCCAACGATGAAGTCGATCCCGCCCGGCGCCTGGCTTGGCTTGCTGGGCGGTGGCCAGCTCGGCCGGATGTTCTGCATGGCGGCGCAAAGCCTCGGCTACAAGGTGATTGTCCTCGACCCTGCCGTCGACAGTCCCGCGGGCTCCGTCGCGGATCGCCACCTTTGCGCGGACTACCTCGATCCTCAGGCATTGGCCGACATGGCCGCCGTGACGAACGCGGCAACGACGGAATTCGAGAACGTGCCGGCGACAGCGCTCGAATTCCTGGCGCGCACGGCGCGCGTTGCGCCGGCCGCAGCGAGCGTCGCCATCGCGCAGGACCGGATCAGTGAAAAAATGTTTCTTGCCGGCCACGACTTCGCGGTCGCGCCGTTTGCCGTCCTACGTTCGCTGGACGATGCGCGCAACGCCGACGAAAAGTTGCTGCCGGGCATCGTCAAGAGCGCGCGCTTCGGCTACGACGGCAAGGGCCAGGTCACCGTGCACACACGCGACGACGTCGCTGCGGCATGGCAGGCAATGAAGGGCCAGCCCTGCGTGCTCGAGCAGCGTATCGCGCTGGCCTGCGAAGTGTCGGTGATCGTCGCGCGCGACGAGCAGCGCGTCGCCGTGACCTGGCCCGTCGCGGAGAACCTGCATCGCGACGGCATCCTCGACGTGTCGATCGCGCCGGCGCGAATCGCGTGCGACTTGGGTGCGCGCGCCCGCGATGTTGCCACGCGCATCGCGGAAACTCTGGACTATCGCGGCGTGCTCTGCGTTGAAATGTTCGTCGCCGACAATGGCGTGCTGCTTGTCAACGAAATTGCCCCGCGGCCCCACAACAGTGGCCACTACACGATCGACGCGTGCGTGACCTCGCAGTTCGAGCAGCAGGCCCGCGTCCTGGCAGGCCTACCGCTGGGTGACACGCGGCAACATACGCCGGCGGTGATGGTGAACCTGCTGGGCGACCTGTGGTTTGCGGACCCCGACGCAAGGAAACCCCGGGAACCCGCATGGGCCGCGGTGCTCGCGCAGCCCCAGGCCAAGCTGCATCTCTACGGCAAGTCCGAACCCCGCCGGGGCCGCAAGATGGGCCACGTGACCTGCCTGGGCTTGACCCTCGAGGATGCCGTGGCCACCGCAGGCACCGTAAGGAGAACGCTGGGAATACCAGGCGCCGAATTTAACTGACGCCTGGGCGCAAGGCCAATGGCGGCGCCCGTCGTCGCCCCGCTCAGGAACGTTTGGAGACCTTGGCCACGTCGCGTACCGCGCCGATCGGCAACGCGGCGGCGCGCGCGTACTCGGGATCGGTCCAGCGACATCCGGCCGCCGCATAGTCCGCGGCCATGCGAGTGGCATCGACACCCCAGAACAATTCGTCGCGCAAAGAAATTGTCGGCACACCGAACACGCCACGATTGATCGCCTCGTCCGTGTTGCGGCGAAGCTCCGCCTTTACGTCCGGATCGGCAATTCGCGCGTCGGCATCGGCGAGTCCCAGGTCGTGCGTCAGCTCAGCCCATTCGATGGGCAGGTCGGGGAGCCGGCCGTCGCGCCACACGAAGCGGAAGATGCGCTGGATTGCAGAAGCCTCGCATTCGCAGGCAATGGCCAGGCGCAGGAGCGGCAAAGGATTGAACGGATGCACGTGCGGCAATTTTAAAGGAATGCCGAGTTGCTTCGCCTGCCATACGACAAAGCGATAGGTAAACGCGCGCTTGGACGCGATTTCCGCCGGACCCTTCTGCCCGTGCGCGCCAAGGAGCCCCGCGAACAGCACCGGCTTGAAGCGGAAGGCTATCGCTGGGGCGAGACTCGCAAGCTGCTCGCTTTGCAAATACGCAAACGGCGAGACGAAATCGAAATACCAGTCAGCCACGTACTGAGGCGTAAGCGGCGGGTTGGCGCCGCGGCGGTCAGCGCTTGGCATCGGCCGAATTGTGAAAAGTGTCACTCGTGCCAACCGGTTGCGCGGCGAGGCGTCGCTGTGCGAGCGCCGCCCACACCTCGCGCTTGTCCGCGTCATCCAGGAGGCCCCACGCTGCGATCTCGTCGAGCGTGCGGAAGCAACCTGCGCAGAATCCCGTCGCCTCGTCCATTGTGCAAACACTGTTGCATGGAGACGGCGCCGGTCCGCCGACGGTCAGCGTACGAATCGTCATGCAGCGAGCGGGGACTTCGCATTCAATGCACGCGCGACTCGGGAAACCGGCTGGCGCTGGAGGAAATCCGAAATGAACTGGCCCGCCATGCGCAGCCGGTTCATGTCGACGCCCGTCTCGATCCCAAGTCCCTGCAACAGGTAGACGACGTCCTCGCTGGCGACGTTGCCGGTTGCTCCCTTGGCATACGGGCACCCTCCCAGGCCCGCGACCGAGCAATCGAACGTGGCCACGCCCAATTCCAGCGCGGCGTAGACATTGGTCAGCGCCTGCCCGTAGGTGTCGTGGAAGTGTCCGGCCAGCGCCGTTACCGGCATGTGCGCCATGCACAACGTGACGAGCGCCTGGGTCTTGCCAGCCGTACCGGTGCCGATGGTGTCGCCGAGAGAAACTTCGTAAGCGCCCATCGCAAACAGTGCACCCGCCACTTCCGCGACCCGGCGCGGGTCGACGTCACCCTCGTAGGGGCACCCCAGGACGCAGGAAATATAGCCGCGCGCGCGAATCGAATGGGCAGCGGCAGCGGCAACGATGGGACGCGCGCGTTCGAGGCTTTCGGCAATCGAACAGTTGATGTTTTTCTGCGAAAACGTTTCCGACGCAGCGACGAATACCGCCACCTCATCGGCGCCGGCGGCGAGCGCCGCGTCAAAGCCCTTCATGTTCGGCGCGAGCACGGGATAGCGAACGCCGGGCTTGCGCCGGATACGCGCCATCACATCGGCCGCGTCGGCCATCTGCGGCACCCACTTGGGCGAAACGAACGATGTCGCCTCGATGGCAGGAAAGCCCGCATCGGTCAGCAAATCGATCAGCGCGACCTTGATGTCGGCTGGGACCATGGTCGGTTCGTTCTGCAGTCCGTCGCGCGGACCGACCTCGACCAGGCGAACTTTTCCGGGCAGTGCCATCAATAGCCTTTCTCGAACGCGACGATGCCGCTGACCGGTTCGCCGCGCTCCAATTGCGCAATTTTACCCGCGACCTGGGCCACGGCGGCCGCTGGCCCCGTGATCCCCGAAATATGGGGTGTCACCACGATTTCCGGGTACCGCCAGAAGAGATGGTCCGAGGGAAGGGGCTCCTCGCGGAAGACATCGAGGGTGGCGCCGGAAAGTTTTCCGCGCTCGACCAACGCGACCAGATCATCGTCCACCAGCGCAGCTCCACGGCCAATATTGACAACGTGCGCGCCATCGGCCAGTCGCGACAGCGATTGCCGGTTCAGGATGCCGTCAGTTGCAGGCGTGGCCGGGAGCACCGAAACCAGAACGTTGAGGCCGTCGAGAAAGGCGTCAAGCCGGGATTTCCCGGCGAACACTTGCACGCCTTTCAATTTTTTTTCCGACTGCGCGTAGCCGCGGACCGCAAAGCCCTGCTCCACCAGCGCTTGCGCTACTTGGGCCCCGATGACGCCGAGTCCCATTACGCCAGCCTTCAGCGACGACGGCGCACGCGTCGCCTGCTGCACCCAGTTCGCCTCGCGCTGCTGGCGCGCGTAGGTGTCGAGCCGCAGCACGAAGCGCAGCGCCGCCGCCTGCACATAGCGGATCATTTCCGTGGCCATGCCGGCGTCTTCGAGCCGAATCAGCGGCACACTGCGTGGAAGGCCGGGCAGTGCCAGGAGGTGCCCGATGCCCGCGCTCAACGCGAATACCGCCTTGAGCCCGCGTTGCCCGGTGAAGACCGTTTCGCAGGGGCCGTAGATGGCCACGAAATCCGCAGGGATTGCGCCAGGATCCACCGCCTGTCCGGGTTCACGCAACTCGACATGCGCCCCCGGCAAAGCCGCCTCGAACAGGCCATGCCAGAGTGCAGCCACCTCAGGCGGAACGCTCAAGACCAGGCGCATGGCACTTGTCCCGCGGGCTACGCGTCTTCCAGGTCGACCAGATCCGAACCTTCGGCGACCCGATCACCTACGCCAAAATGGACTGCCGCAACGACGCCATCGGCCGGCGCGACGATGGTGTGCTCCATCTTCATCGCTTCGAGCACGATGAGCGGCGCGCCGCGGACCACCTTGTCGCCGGCCTTCACCATTACGGCGACAATCGCGCCGGACATCGGCGCCGTGAGGTGTCCGCCATGGACCTCGACCTCGCCTGCATCGGCGAGGGGGTCGATGAATACCAGCTTGCGCCGGACACCATGGGCAAAGACATGGCGATCGTCTCCGTCGGCAATGACCGTCGCAGACAGTGCGCCGCCGTCGAATTCGAGGACGAGGCGACCGTCGCGTTCGCCGAAATGCACCTCGACCGTGCGCGTCGGCAACACCACGCGCGCATCGTGTTCGTCCATGGGTAGAAGGCGGACGACATGACGCTCGTCGCCGTCAGCGAAGATGAAGGGCAATCCTCGCGGCGCCCCATTGGGCCACCACGCATCGGGCACGTGCCACGGCGAGTAGGGATCGCCGGAGCCGTCGGCAATGGTCTGCGCATCGTGCACGATGCCTGCAAATTCGGCGATCGCCGCGGCGATCAGCGCGGATTCGGGGGTCGTGCCCGATGGCGGAAACAGCGCGTTGCGGTTGTTCTCGATGAGTCCGGTGTCGAGACGTGCGCTGGCGAAGGCATCGTGGGCAACAATGCGTTCGAGGAACGGTATATTGGTCGCTACCCCGACCACTTCGCACTGACGAAGTGCGGTGATCATTTCGGCGCAGGCCGTCGCGCGATCCTCACCCCAAACGATCAGCTTGGCCAGCATCGGATCGTAGAACGGCGAAACCTCATCGCCTTCGCGCACGCCCGTGTCGATGCGGACGCGCGCAGATTCGGGTGGCATGCGCCAGTGCGACAGCAGGCCGATCGACGGGAGAAAGCCGCGATCGGGATCTTCTGCGTAAAGGCGCGCCTCGAGTGCGTGCCCATTGATCGCAAGTTGATCCTGGCGCAGAGGCAGGCGCTCACCCGCTGCCACGCGCAGTTGCCATTCGACCAGGTCCAGGCCCGTGATCATTTCGGTGACGGGGTGCTCAACTTGCAGCCGCGTGTTCATTTCCATGAAGAAGAAGGTGCCATCCTGCTCCACGATGAATTCGACGGTGCCCGCACCCACGTAGCCGATCGCCTTGGCCGCGGCGACTGCCGCCTCGCCCATGGCGCGACGGCGTGCGGGTTCCATCCCCGGCGCAGGCGCCTCCTCGAGCACCTTTTGATGCCGGCGTTGCACGGAGCAGTCACGCTCGAACAGGTAGACGGCGTCGCCGTGCGTATCCGCGAAGACCTGTATCTCGATGTGGCGCGGCGAAGTGAGATAGCGCTCGAGCAGCACGCGGTCGTCGCCAAACGACGCCTTCGCCTCGCGCTGCGCGGACGCGAGTGCCGCCGCGAACTCGGATTCGCGTGTGACGATCTTCATGCCCTTGCCGCCGCCGCCGGCGGTGGCCTTGATCAGCACCGGGAAGCCCATTTTCCCGGCTTCGCGCGCGAGCATGGCCGGATCCTGGCCATCGCCGTGATAGCCCGGCACCAACGGAACATGCGCATCGGCCATGATGATCTTGGCCGCCGACTTGGAACCCATCGCCGCGATGGCGCGCGGGGGCGGACCGATGAACACGACGCGTGCGGCTGCGCAGGCTTCGGCGAAGGCTTCGTTCTCGGACAGGAATCCATAGCCAGGGTGGATGGCCTGCGCGCCAGACTTGGCGGCGATCGCCAGGATCGCAGCGGCGTTCAAATAGCTCTCTCGCGGCGCAGCCGGGCCGAGTCGATAGGCCTCGTCACAACTTTGCACATGCAGCGCATCGGCGTCCGCATCCGAGTACACCGCCACGGTGCGGATGCCCATGCGCCGCGCCGTGCGGGCTACGCGGCAGGCGATTTCCCCGCGGTTGGCGATCAGGAGTTTAGTGAACATGTTTTGAGGCTCGCGCGACTACGGTGGATTTCCTGCAGGGGGCTGATTGAACCAGCCGGTGACCCTTGCCAAGGTGGAGCGGAGCATCCGCCACACTTTCGGGATCAGCCAGATCGTGAGCACGATGAGCAAGGCAAGTATCGCGAGCGCAACGACCGGATGCGCAAATGCGAGCCACAACAGCGTACCCACGGCAAGGTCTTCGGAAAATGAGGCGGTCCAGTTCGAGAACGGCTCCGGCGATGTATTGATCAGCGCCCGACTGCCGGCCTTTGCCAAATGGCTGCCCGCGGCGAGCGTCCCGCCGACGATGGCGGCGGCGAGCATCGACGCGGTGGACGCGTCGCCGAAGACGCCGGCCGCCAATGCGGCGCCGGCGGGAACCCGGATGAACGTCTGCACGATGTCCCACAGCGAGTCCACGCCGGGAATCTTGTCGGTGAAAAACTCCACCAGGCACATGAAGCCCGACGCCGCGAGCACGAACGGATGCATGAGCACACGCAATCCGGAAGGCAAATCGACCCAGCCCAGGTAGCCTGCGGCGCCGACGATGAACAACACGGCATACAGGCGCAGTCCACTCGCCCACCCAAGGGCCGCGGCGAGCGCCACCAGTTGCAGCGTGTCGACTTGATCGAGCAGGGCCATCGGCTATTTCTTCGGGCGCAGCGCCGCGGGCACCCATGACGCAGGCCGCTTGCCTAGAAATGCGGCCACGCCTTCCACACCTTCGGGCGACGTCCGCACCGCGGCAATGTGCTCGGCCGTGCCGTTGATGACTTCCGGCGTGATGGGCCGATGCGCCACGCCACGAATCAGCGCCTTGCATTCGAGTTGGGCCATCGGACCGGCGGTGAGCAACGCACCCAGCAGTTCGTTGATCCTTACATCGAGGCCGGGTTCCGGAACGATGTCGTGGACGAGGCCGATGCGGAATGCCTCGGAGGCAGTAAAACGCTCGGCGGTCAGGAAGTAGCGCCGCGCCTGCCGCGCGCCGATGGCCTCGATAACGTAGGGCGAAATCGTGGCCGGGATCAATCCAAGCTTGGCCTCCGACAGGGAGAAAATAGCGTCATGCGCGGCGACGGCAATGTCGCAGCAGGCCACCAGTCCCACGCCGCCCCCGAACGCGGCACCGCGGACGCAGGCGACCGTGGGCTTGGACAGTCCGTAGAGCGTGCGCAGCATCAGTGCGAGTGCCTGCGCATCGGCCAGGTTTTCCGCCGGACCGAAGCCAGCCATCTTCTTCATCCAGTTCAAGTCCGCGCCGGCACAAAAACTCTTGCCGTGGCCGGTCAGGACCACCGCCCGCACCGCGGGTTCGGCCTCGAGTGTGCGCAGCACCACCGTCAGTTCGGCGATCAGCGTTTCGTTGAAGGCGTTGTGCAGGTCGGGCCGATTGAGCGCGACCAGCGCGACGTCGTTGCGCAAGTCCACGTCAAGCGTTTCGCAGGCAAGGTTCGCACTTCGTGTCTTTGCGGGCATGATCATCGGTTCCAGATCGGCGCTACATCCGCTTCGCGGCGGCCTCGAGCATCACTTCAGTGGCGCCACCACCGATGGCAAGGATGCGCGCATCCCGCCACAGGCGCTCGATTGCCGTTTCGCGAATATAGCCCATCCCTCCGTGAAACTGCTGGCACGTCGTCACCACTTCGCCGGCCAGTTCCCCGGTAAGCGCCTTCAACAGCGAGATTTCCTTGACCGCATCGCGCTGCTGCGAGAGGAGCCAGGCGCAGTGATACATGAAGGAACGCGCCGCGAGCGTCTTGGCCTCGAGGAGTGCCAAGCGCTGCCTGATTGCCTGCTGGTCCCATAGCACACCGCCGAAGGCCTGACGCAACTTCACATGCTCCAGTGCCAGGCGGATCGCCACGGTCGCGTGGCCGACGGCCATGGCCGCCAGCGCAATCCGCTCGCGCTGGAAGTTGTGCATGATCGCGTAGAAGCCCGCGTTTTCCCGGCCCAGCAGGTTGGCGGCGGGGATGCGGCAATCATCGAATACCAGCTCGGCCGTATCGGAAGAGAGCCATCCGGTCTTGGCTAACGCACGCCCGACCGAAAACCCCGGCGTCCCTTTGTCCACGATGAACATTGAAATACCGTGCGCACCCTTGGCATCCGGGTCCGTCTTGGCGGCAACGAAATACACGTCCGCATGAACGCCATTGGTGATGAACATCTTGGAGCCATTCAGGATCCAGGTGCCGCCGCTTCGCTTTGCCGTCGTGTGCAGGCCGGCGACATCGGAGCCCGCACCCGGCTCGGTAATCGCCACGGCGGCAATGACCTCGCCGCGGCAAATGCGCGGCAGGTAGCGCGCGCGCTGCGCTTCCGTGCCGGCATGTTCGAGGTGGGGCGAAGCCATGTCGGTGTGAACCAGCACGGTGATGATGAATCCACCGAATGTCGATTGCGACAGGGACTCCGCGAAAACGAGATTGGTCATGACGTCGGCGCCGGCGCCGCCGTGTTCCGCTTCGATCATCATGCCCAGCAATCCCAGGTCGCCCATGCGTCGAAGTACCTCGCGCGGCGTTGCGCCCTGCTCCTCCCAGGCGGCACCGTGCGGCTCGACCTCGCGCGCAAGAAAACGGGCGATCTGCTCGCGCAGCAGCGTGTGTTCCTGGGTTTCGTAAATCATGGTCTGGAATTTCTTGCTGCAGATGCAGCGAGTCGCGAACGGCCGCTGCGTTGCGGACGGGTTTCTACATTCGGAAGACGCCGAACTGCGTGGGGGCAACGGGTCGATTCAGGGCCGCCGATATCGCCAATCCCAGCACCCGGCGCGTGTCGGCCGGATCGATCACGCCGTCGTCCCATAATCTTGCGCTGGCAAAGTACGGATGCGCCTCCGACGCCAATTTGTCCCGTACCGGCGTCTTGAACGCTTCCTCTTCCTCTGCCGTCCACGTCTTGCCGGACTTCTCGATCTGCTCGCGCTTGACCGTGGCCAGCACGCTGCTCGCCTGCTCCGGACCCATCACGCAAATGCGCGCATTGGGCCACATCCACAAGAAGCGCGGGCCGAAGGCGCGCCCGCACATGCCGTAGTTGCCGGCGCCATAGCTGCCGCCGATGATCACGGTGAACTTGGGCACTTGCGCGCACGACACCGCCGTGACCATTTTCGCGCCGTCCTTGGCAATGCCGCCTGCCTCGTACTTCTGGCCCACCATGAAGCCCGTGATGTTCTGCAGGAACAGGAGCGGAATGCCACGCTGCGCGCAAAGTTCGATGAAGTGCGCGCCTTTGAGCGCGGATTCCGAATACAGCACGCCGTTATTGGCGACGATGCCGACGGGATAGCCCCAGATGCGCGCGAAGCCCGTGACCAGCGTGGCGCCGTACCGCGCCTTGAATTCGTCGAACTCGCTGCCATCGACAATGCGCGCGATCACCTCGCGCACGTCGTAGGGCTTCTTGATGTCGGCCTGGATGACGCCGTAGATTTCCTCCGCCGGATGCAAGGGCTCCACAGGTGGCCGCACGTCAAGCGCAACCTGCTTGACGCGGTTCAGGTTGCCGACGATTGAGCGGGCGATCGACAGCGCGTGATGATCGTTCAGCGCATAGTGATCGGCCACCCCGGAAACCCGCGTGTGGACATCGGCACCGCCTAACTCTTCCGCGCTGACTATTTCGCCCGTCGCCGCCTTCACCAGCGGCGGTCCGGCCAGGAAGATCGTCGCCTGATCCTTGACGATGATGGACTCATCCGACATCGCAGGCACGTAGGCACCACCCGCCGTGCAGGAACCCATAACCACGGCGATTTGCGGGATGCCCTGCGCCGACATCGTCGCCTGGTTGTAGAAGATGCGGCCGAAATGATCGCGATCCGGAAACACGTCGTACTGGTTGGGCAGGTTGGCGCCGCCGGAATCGACAAGGTAGATGCACGGCAGGCCATTTTCGCGTGCGATGTCCTGCGCCCTGAGGTGTTTCTTCACGGTCAGCGGATAGTACGTGCCGCCCTTGACCGTGGCGTCGTTGCACACGATCACGCATTCGATGCCGTTGACGCGGCCGATGCCTGTGATGACACCCGCAGCGGCGATGTTGTCGTTGTACATCCCGTGGGCCGCGAGTTGCGAGAACTCGAGGAACGGGCTGCCCGGATCCAGCAGCGCACGCACACGTTCGCGTGGAAGCAGCTTGCCGCGCGCCGTGTGCTTGGCGCTCGGCGCCGCGCCCCCACCCTGTTCGATCTGTGCAATCTTCGCGCGCAGGTCGGCCACCAGCGCCGCCATCGCGTCGCGATTTTGCGCAAATGCGGGGTCGCGCGTGTTCAGTCGGGTCTCGATTACCGGCATCGCAGCTTCCTGCAGCTTTCCTCAGCTTGCCTCGGTTTGGCTCAGTTCGGCTCAGTTCGGACTACGTCGCAGCCGGACGCGGATGCCCGGGCATCAATACGTAGGGCGCCTTGTAGCGCGGCGTGGCTGCGATTCGTGCAAGCCAGTCGCGCATGTTGGGATAGGCGTTCCAGTCTACGCCGATCTCCCCGGGCCAGAACAGGTAGCCACAGAGGGAGAGATCGGCGATCGTCAGGCGCTCGCCGACAACGAACGTGCGGCCCGCCAGGTGCGCATCGAGGATGCCCCACGCCATTTCCGCTCGCCCGCGCAGGAACGCAAGGACCGCGGGGTCCGGCGCTTCCGTAAACGTGCGCATGAACCGCAGCGTCGCCGTGAAACTGGTCAGCTTATGGTTGTCGAAGAGCATCCAGCGAAGGATTTCGCGCCGTTCCTCGGCGTCGCGGGGACCGAACTGGCCGAGCGTCTCGGCGAGATAGTCGAGGATGACACCCGACTGTGCCAACGTTTTCTCCTTGTGAACCAAAAGCGGGGCCTCGCCCATGACGTTAAGCTTGCGATACTCCGGCGTGCGAGTCTCGCCGCCAAAATAGTCGACGAAGCGGGGCGCCCAATCAGCATTGGCGAGTTGCAACGCCAGCGCGGCCTTGTAGGCATTGCCGGATTGCGCAAAACAATAAAGAACATAATCCGACATTCTTAGAATCCTCCCGTGGCCAGCCAGCGTTCGAGCTGGTCGAAGCGGTCGAGGCCCCAGAACGGTTCGCCGTCAACCACGATGAACGGCGAGCCAAACACACCCGCCTTGATCGCGTCGTCCACTTCGCGTTTCAGTGCGTCCTTGATCGCCGGGTCATCGACGCTAACGCGTGCCGCCGTGCGATCGAGTCCGGTGGTCGCAGCGACGTCGGCAGCCACGTCCGGACTCGAAATATCGAGCCCCCGCTGGAAGAACGCGTCGTACAGCGCAAGGGCGGTCAGTGCGCCCAGCGACGGGTCCTGCGCCTTGGCCCAAAGCACGATGCGCGACGGCGCCTGCGATGAAATGGGAAACACCGGCGGCATCGCAAACGGAACGTCGTGAAAGCGCGCACTACGGGCGAAGTCACGCCGTGAGTAGTCGCCCTTGATGGGAACCTGGGTCAGAGGCGTCATGCCGGTCTGCTTGAACACCACGCCGAGCAACATCGGGCGCCAGTTGACGTTGCGGCCATGCTTGGCCGCCAGCGCGTCGATCTTGTGCGCCGCGAGGTAACCGTAGGGCGACGAAAAGTCAAAAAAGAAATCGATGAATGGGCTCATGGATTCATTCGTTGGAAAGGCAGTTCATCCGGCGATGGCGCGGCCGATGACCAGACGCTGGATATCGCTTGTGCCTTCGTAGATCTGGCACACGCGCACGTCGCGGTAGATGCGCTCGACCGGAAAATCGTTCACGTAACCGTAGCCGCCGTGAATCTGTATCGCGTCGGAACAAACCTTCTCGGCCATTTCGGTGGCGAAGAGCTTGGCCATCGACGCTTCCTTGAGGCAAGGCAACAAGGCATCGCGCAACGACGCCGCATGCCAGATGAGCTGGCGCGCGGCTTCGACCTGCACCGCCATATCCGCAAGGCGAAAATTCACGGCTTGGTGTTCGGAAATGGGCTTGCCGAAACTCGTTCTTTCGCGTGCGTAGGCAATGGCGGCCTCGAGCGAGGCGCGTGCCATGCCGACGGCCTGGGCCGCGATACCAATGCGCCCGGCCTCGAGGTTGGACAACGCGATGCGATAGCCGGCACCCTCGGCACCCAGAAGGTTGGCGGCCGATACTTCGCAATTCTCGAACACGATCTGCGCGGTGTCGGAGGCGTGCTGCCCGAGCTTCTCCTCCACACGGGCCACGACATAGCCTGGCGATTTGGTATCCACGATGAAGCCGGAAATGCCCTTCTTGCCGGCAGACTTGTCGGTGACGGCGAATACCACGGCGACATCGGCGTTGGCGCCGGTCGTGATGAACTGCTTCACGCCATTGAGCACGTAGGTGTCGCCGCGGCGCTCCGCGCGCGTGGTGATTGCTCCTGCGTCTGATCCAACATGTGGCTCGGTCAGGCAAAAACAGCCCAGCCACTCGCCGCGGGCGAGCGGTTTCAAGTATTTTTCCTTCTGCGCGTCGGTACCAAATGCATTGATCGGTCCACAAACGACGGAGTTCTGGACGCTCACAATCGTGGACGTGGCACCGTCGCCGGCGGCGATTTCCTCAAGCGCCACGGCCAGCGAAATGTAGTCCATGCCTGCGCCATCCCAACGGTCCGGAACGACCATGCCCATCGCGCCCAATGCACCGAGCGCGCGCAACTCCTCGCGCGGAAAGTGTGACTCCCGGTCCCAACGCGCGGCATTCGGCGCGAGTTCACCTTGCGCAAACGCACGCATCGTGTCGCGGACGAGCTGCTGTTCGTCGGTCAGGAGCATGACTTCATCCGGGGCGTGCCGCGGTTGCCGGTGGTGACCCTACCGGTACGCGATTGATGATCCAGACGCCGGACACGACCAGCGCCGCGCCGATGATCATCGACGCCTGCAGTTTTTCGCCAAGCAGCAATACGCCAAGCGTGATGGCGACGACTGGAACGAGATTGATGAACACCGCTGTGCGCGCCGGTCCGATGGCCTGTACCCCGTCATAGAACCAGACATAGGCGACGGCCGTTCCGAACACACCCATGAATCCCAGCGCGAGCCAGCCTTTCCATGAGGCCTGCGGCAGCGAGAGATCGCCGGCGAACGCGCAGACGATCGCCAGGATCACGGTACCCGTCAACGCGGAGCAGGTCGTCGCGGCCAGCGGCGAAGTACCTTTGCCCATCACGCGCTTGCCGAGCAGCGTGTACGCCGCCCAGGCTACAACGCATCCGAACAATGCCACCTCACCGGGCCCGATTGGGTCGCTGATGAGGTTCAGCGGATTGCCATTGCCCAAATCCACCGCCACGCCGAGCAGCGCAAGAACGACACCTGCCACGCGCGCACGCGTCAACGGCTCGTGCAGGAACAGGGCGCCGCCAAGCAACGTCATGGCCGGAATCAACGCCATGATCAGCGATCCGCGCGAAGCCGTGACGGTTTGCAGTCCGTACATGTAGAACAACGCATAAGCAGCCACGCCGATTGCACCCAGCACTCCGAAGAGCAGCCATTGCCGGGCCGACAACCGGGGGAAGCCGCGCTCGATGACCAGCAACAGGATCAGCAGCACCGCTGTCGCGATAACGAATCGTCCAAGCGCCGCGAACGGGGCGGACATTTCCGCGGAAACGATGCGCCCGGCGATGAAAGTGCTGCCCCAGATCGTCGCCACCAGCGCGAGCTTGACGTAGACATTCGTGTGGCTCGGCTTTGCGCTCATCCGGGTACTCATTTGCGTACTCATCTGCCTGCTCATTTGAGTAACTTCATCGCCGCGAATCCAACGCAAGCTTGACAGCGATCGCGCCGAACACACCGCCCAAGACCCAGCGCTGGGCGGTGACCCATAAGGGACGCTCGGCCAGCCAGCCAGCCACGCGCGCCGCGGTGAGCACAAAGAACAGGTCGCCGATCGCGCCGATGACGATCTGCATGACCGCCAGCACCACCGACTGCGCGAGCACGCTACCCCGCGACGGATTAACGAATTGCGGAAATAGCGCCAGGTAGAAGAGCGCGACTTTCGGGTTGAGGATGCTCGTGAGCATCCCGGTGCGAAACAACTTCGCGGGCGGCACCGGCGGCAGGTCGCGCCTGGCGAATAGTCCGCCGCTATCCTGCGGCCGGATGGCGTCCCAAGCCAGGTACAGCAAGTAGGCCGCGCCTGCCCAGCGCACGACGTCAAACAGGACGGGAATGGCGACGAAAACGGCAGTAAGGCCTAGCGCTGTGCCGAACGCGTAGAACAGGAAGCCGGTCGTCGTGCCCGCCAGGGACACGACGCCGGCCGCACGCCCCTGGCATAACGTGCGCGAGATGAGGTACATGAGATTAGGCCCCGGCGTCAGTGCCAGCATCATGCATGCGACGGCGTAGAGCACCAGACTGTCGAATGGAATCATTGTCTCTTCCAGTTGCGTGGACGTGCGCCAGCGTTCAGACGAGTTCGATGGCCATGGCGGTGGCTTCGCCGCCGCCGATGCACAGCGCGGCGACACCCCGCTTCTTCCCGTGCTTGCGCAACGCGCCGATCAACGTGACGATGATCCGCGCGCCGGATGCGCCAATCGGATGGCCCAGCGCGGTGGCGCCACCATGCACGTTGACTCGGTCGTGTGGCAGTTTGTGCTCCTGCATCGCCGCCATCGTCACCACTGCGAACGCCTCATTGATCTCGAACATGTCGACGTCCTTCGACGTCCAGCCGGTCTTCTCGTACAACTTCTCGATGGCACCTACCGGCGCGGTCGAGAACCACGCGGGTTCCTGCGCGTGCGTCGCATGCGCGACGATCACGGCCAGCGGCTTCAAACCGCGCCGCTCGGCCTCGGAGCGCCTCATCAGCACCAGCGCGGCGGCACCGTCGGAAATCGAGCTGGAATTGGCCGCCGTCACTGTGCCGTCCTTGCGAAACGCGGGCTTCAACGTCGGGATCTTGTCTGGCGCCGCCTTGGCCGGCTGCTCATCCTTGTCGATCACCACATCGCCCTTGCGCCCCGACACCGTGACCGGGGCTATCTCCCATGCAAACGTGCCGTCGTTGTTGGCCGCGAGCGCGCGCGACAGCGACGTGAGCGCGAAGTGGTCCTGTGCCTCGCGCGTAAACGTGTACTTGGCGGCACAGTCCTCCGCGAATGTGCCCATCAGGCGACCTTTGTCGTATGCGTCCTCGAGCCCGTCCAGGAACATGTGGTCCAGCACCTGCTGGTGACCCATGCGATAACCCGCGCGCGCCTTCGGCATGAGGTAAGGCGCGTTGGTCATGCTCTCCATGCCGCCGGCGACCATCACGTCGTTGGAACCAGCCACAATCAGGTCGTGAGCCAGCATGGTCGCTTTCATGCCTGAGCCACACATCTTGGACAGCGTGGTGCAGTTCACGGAATTCGGTAGGCCGGCCTTCAACGCCGCCTGCCGCGCCGGCGCCTGACCTTGCCCGGCCATGAGGCAGTTGCCGAACAGCAACTCCTGCACATCGCCGGGCGCAATTCCCGCGCGCTCGACCGCCGCCTTGATCGCCACCGCGCCCAAGTCGCTCGCCGCCAGCGACGAAAAATCACCCTGGAAGCCGCCCATCGGCGTGCGCGCCGCGCCTACAATCACGATCGGATCGTTCTGCATTTCAAATTTCCTCGCTTAGTTTCCTAATAACGATTCCCAACATCGTTTCCTGACTTATTTCCCAACGTAGTTTCCGTATTCAGCCGGCCCGCCGTTGGACATTCGGCTTGTGTCGCGGACGCGCAACCAGTTCGCCGCCGCAATTCGGACAGATTCCCTTCATGCCATCCGCGCAATTTGCGCAGAATGTGCATTCGTAGCTGCAGATGCGCGCCTCACCCGACTCCGGGGACAGGGGCGCTGCGCATTTCTCGCATTCGGGCTTGAGTGCCAGCGCCATCGTCACTTGGTCTCGTTGAAGAGTTCGCGGCCGATCAGCATCCGGCGAATCTCCGACGTGCCGGCGCCGATTTCATATAGCTTGGCATCCCGCCACAGCCTCCCCGTCGGATACTCGTTGATGTAGCCATTGCCGCCTAGCGTCTGGATGGCCTCGCCCGCCATCCATGTCGCCTTTTCGGCGGCGTAGAGAATCGCGCCGGCTGCATCCTTGCGCGTCGTCTGCCCGCGGTCGCAGGCTTGCGCGACCGCATACACAAACGCCTTGCACGCGGTCATGGTCGAATACATGTCGGCAAGTTTTCCTTGCATCAACTGGAACTCGCCGATCGGCTGGCCAAACTGCTGCCGCTCGTGCACGTAGGGCAACACGGCGTCCATGCACGCCGCCATGATGCCCAGCGGACCAGCCGCAAGCACTGCGCGCTCATAGTCGAGGCCGCTCATCAGCACGTTTACACCACGCCCCTCCTGGCCCAGGATATTTTCGGCCGGCACCTCGCAGTCCTGGAACACGAGTTCGCAGGTATTGGAGCCGCGCATGCCGAGCTTGTCCAGTTTCTGAGCCGTGGAAAATCCCTTCATTCCCTTTTCGATGAGGAACGCCGTGATACCTTTCGGCCCCGCCTGCGCATCGGTCTTGGCGTAGACCACGAGCGTATCCGCATCCGGGCCGTTGGTGATCCACATCTTGTTGCCGTTCAGCACAAAGCGTTCGGACGCGCCGCTACCCTGCCGGTCCGCGCGCAGGCGCATCGACACCACATCGGAGCCTGAACCGGGCTCGCTCATCGCCAGCGCGCCAACGTGTTCGCCACTCACGAGTTTGGGCAGATAGCGCTGCTTCTGCGCCATACTGCCATTGCGCCGGATCTGGTTGACGCACAGGTTAGAGTGCGCGCCGTAGGAAAGCCCGACGGAGGCGGAAGCGCGCGAAATTTCCTCCATGGCTACCACGTGCGCGAGGTAGCCCATGCCCGTGCCGCCGTACTCGTCTTCAACCGTGATGCCGAGCAGCCCCAGGTCGCCCATCTTCCGCCACAGGTCAGCGGGAAAGAGGTTGTCATGGTCGATGGCCGCGGCCCGCGGCGCGATTTCGTCCGCCGCGAATTGCTGCACGGTCGCGCGCAACATGTCGATGGTTTCGCCGTGGTGGAAATCGAGCGCGGGAAAATTCTGCATAGTCGATCCTTTGTCTAGGACTCAGGCTTGCCGTGCATCACGATCAGCGTCTGCTGCATCAGGGCCACCAGCGTACGCTTTCCGCCCGGTTTTTCGCCAACCTCCGCGTGCACTTCGCCCCTCGTGATCACGAGCGTTCGCCCCGGCTTCACCACGAAGCCTTCTGCGACCAGCCGGTCGCCGACAGCGGGTGCCAACAAATTGAGCTTGAACTCAACGGTGAGAACCGAGCTGTTGGCCGGGAACAGCGTGAAGCCCGCGTAGCCGCCAGCCGAGTCGACCAGCGTGGCCACGATGCCGGCATGCACATACCCATGTTGTTGCGCGACCTCCGCGTGCGGCTTGAGCGAAAGCGCGCAATAGCCCGGCGCCAGCTCCGTCATTTCCGCGCCGATCAGAGTCATTGCGCCCTGCCTACCGAAGCTTGCGCGCACCCGCTGCGCGTAGCCGGGATCCTGGGCAATGAATGTGGAATCGGTCATGGTGGAAAAGCGCCAAAATGGCCGGGCACGATACCATACCGGATCGCGTGAATTTGACCCTATGAACGCACCGCAACTGCCGCCGCTGGAGTATCCCATTGCCACCCCACCACCGCCGGGCGGCGCAACCACTGTGGCGCCCGGCGTGCTGTGGATCCGGATGCCGTTGCCCTTTGCGCTTGACCACATCAACCTGTGGCTGCTGCCCGGACAGGACGGATGGACGCTGGTCGATTGCGGCTTTGGTGACACCACCACGCGCGAGCTTTGGGAGACGCAATTTGCAAGCACGTTGGCGGGACGGCCGATCGCGCGAATAATTGCCACGCATTACCATCCCGACCACCTGGGCAACGCGGCGTGGCTCATGCAACGCTTCAACTGCCCGGTCGTGATGACCCAAGCCGAGTTCCTGACGGCGCACGCCGTCGTGGACCAGCAGGCTTCCCACGCCTTTGCGGAGAGCTACGCCCTGTTCGCCCGGCACGGCATGGCGGGCGCCGACGCGATTGCCATGAGCGCGCGGGGCAACCTTTATCGCCGCGGGGTGCCGGATGTTCCCGCCCGATTCGAGCGCATGTTGGGAGGCGACGATATCATTGCCGGCAACTCGGTGTGGCAGGTCATCGCCGGGCACGGCCACTCACCTGAGCACGCATCGCTGTTTTCGGCCGAACGCACATTGCTCATCTCGGGTGACATGTTGTTGCCGCGAATCAGCACCAACGTCAGTGTCGCGGCCGCCGAGCCGGACGGGGATCCGCTGGCGCGCTTTCTTGCCTCCATCCAGCGCTTCGAGTCCCTGCCGCCGGACACTCTCGTGTTGCCATCGCACGGCCTGCCATTTCGCGGCGTTGCGACCCGCATCGCCCAACTCAACGCTCATCACCATGCGCGACTGGCCGAACTCGAAGCGGCGATCTGGGCAGCCGCAACCCCGGTCAGCGCTTCGGATATGCTGCCTGTGCTGTTCCGGCGCGAACTGGATCTGCAACAGCGCTTCTTCGCGATGGGCGAGGCCATCGCCCACCTCAACTACCTGTGGCATCGCGGCCGCATCCGGCGTACCGTGGCGGCCGACGGCGACATTCGCTTCAGCGGATTAAGCTACCCAACTGAGTTACCCAACTGAGCTACCCCACTGAGCTACCCAACTGAGGTTGCCCCATCTAGGCTTCCCGCCTGAATTTTCCTGCCATACCAACCAAGAGAATCACGATGTCCACATTCGTCAAAGAATCGAAGCCTCCCTACGATCCGGTCGCCCTGGCCGAATCGCTCGCCTCTGCAGCGGAAAAAAGCGCCAAGATGATCGGCGAGTTCACCTCCCGCAACGCCGGGAAAAGCGGCGCCATGCCGTCCGACGAGCTCGGCCTGGGCAAGGCATTCATGGAAGTCGCCGCACAGATGCTGGCGAATCCGGCGCGCATGGCCGAGTCGCAGATGAACCTGTGGTGGGACTACATGAACCTGTGGCAGGGATCGATGCTGAAGATGATGGGCGGCGCCACGGAGCCGGTCGCGACCCCGGCACAAGGCGACAAGCGCTTCAAGCACGAGGACTGGCACGAGCATTTCCTGTTCGACTACATCAAGCAGAGCTACCTCATCACTTCGCGCTGGCTGCACGATGAAGTGGCCAATGTCGAGGGCCTGGACGAGCAAACCAAGCGTAAGGTCAACTTCTTCACGCGCCAGTACATCGACGCGCTGGCACCGTCGAATTTCGCGCTCACCAATCCCGAGGTTTACCGCGAGACCATCGCCTCCGGCGGCCAGAACTTGGTCAAGGGCTTGAACAATCTGCTGGACGACATCGAGCGCGGCAACGGCAAGCTCAAGATCTCGATGACGGACACCAAGGCCTTCGAGCTCGGCGTCAACATCGCCACCACGCCGGGCAAGGTGGTATTCCAGAATGACCTGATGCAGCTTATCCAGTACGACCCGGCGACCAAGAAGCAATGGAAACGTCCGCTGCTCGTCATTCCGCCATGGATCAACAAGTACTACATCCTCGACCTGCGCGAAAAGAACTCCTTCCTGCGCTGGGCCGCCCACGAAGGGCTCACGGTGTTCATCATCTCCTGGGTCAATCCGGACGAGAAACTCGCGCACAAGAACTTCGAGGACTACCTGACCGAGGGCACGCTGGCCGCCCTCGACGCCATTGAAAAAGCCACCGGCGAAGAGGATGTAAACGCTGTTGGATATTGCCTGGGTGGCACGCTGCTGGCTGCGACGCTGGCCTGGCTGGCGGCGAAGAAGCAGAAGCGCATCGCCACCGCCACGTTCATGACGTCGCTGCTGGATTTCACCGCGGCGGGCGAACTCGAGGTGTTCATCGACGAGGCGCAGGTCAGCGCGCTCGAGAAGAAAATGAACGAGCGCGGCTACCTTGAAGGCAGCGAAATGGCGGGCACGTTCAACATGCTGCGAGCCAATGACCTCATCTGGTCCTTCGTCATCAACAACTACCTGCTGGGACGCGATCCGTTCCCGTTCGATCTCCTGCACTGGAACTGCGATTCGACGCGCATGCCCGCCGCGATGCACAGCTTTTACCTGCGCAACCTGTACATGAAGAACCTGCTGCGCGAGCCCGGTGGCATAACGCTGGCCGGGGTCAAGATCGACTTGGGCAAGGTGACCGTCCCGACCTATTTCGTGTCCGCGATCGAGGACCATATCGCGCCGTGGAAAACGACGTACGCCGGTCCACAGTTGTTGAAGGGCAAGGCGCGCTTCGTGCTGTCCGGTTCGGGCCATATCGCTGGCATGGTCAATCCACCCGCGGCCAACAAGTACGGCTACTGGACGAACGACAAGCTGCCCGCCGAAGCGGATGCGTGGTTCAAGGGGACCAAGCAGCACGAAGGCTCGTGGTGGACCGACTGGCGCAAATGGGTCGAGCCGAACCTGGGACGCGAAGTTCCGGCACGCGTGCCTGGAAAAGGCAAGCTCAAGGTCATCGAGCCGGCACCGGGAAGCTATGCGCGAATTCGTGCGGACGGCCGCTGATACCGGTTCGACATTACAAACAACTCCACCGGGGTTGCATTCGATGCAAATATTCTTGGTCCGACTTCTGATGACGATCGCAGGCGCCGCTGCCTTCACGTGCGGCTCAAACGCGCAATCGCCCCCTCCCCCTGCTACCACCACTTCCGCGTGCGAGTCTTGTGGTGTCGTGCGGTCCGTCAACTCGTTCCAGGAGAGGGGACAGGCCTCTGGGCTAGGCGTGGTGGCCGGCGGTGTGCTGGGTGGCGTGCTGGGCCATCAGATCGGCAGTGGCCGCGGCAACACGGTAGCGACTGTCGCCGGTGTGGGCTTGGGTGCCGTGGCGGGAAATCAGGTGGAAAAGAACGTCAACACCAAGACCAAGTGGGCGGTCTCGATCCACATGGACAATGGCGCGCTGCGAACGTTGAACTACAGCAATCCGCCGACGGTAGCCGCCGGCGACCGCGTAAAGCTCATCGATGGCGGCAGGCGACTTGCGCTGGTAGCACCCTGACCCTGGACGAGTTACTGCCTGGGCGGTGCGTCCCCGGGTACCGCAACCCTCGGCGCAGCCGGCTTCTCCACCTTTGGGGCCTCGACGGGATGTCCGGCGGGCGGCGCGCCCGGCACCACGGCCTGCGGACGGGGAACTGGCGCCACAACATTGGGATGTGGCGCAGGTGAAACCGCCGGCGGCGCTGGCGGCATTGTGGCGGGGACGATGACGCGCTCGGACCGTGTGCCCCGGACTATCGGCATTTGCGGTTGAACCACGCCCTGCGGCACTGCTGCATGCGGCGAAACATTGGGCGCAACGACGACCGGCTGGGGAATCGGTTGCATCCGGGGCCGGACCTCGGCCTGCACGGGCACGGCGATCTGGCCTGAGGGCACTACTGGCACCCCTTGGGGTGGCCGTTGCGCTGAACCAGGGTGAGTGCTCACTGTTGGCGTTGAGCCCACCGTGGGAGCAGAACCCACCGGCATGGGCTGAACCACCACGGGCCCCGGGGAAACGGGCGAGAGCGGGGCGCGAGTGGCTGTAAGGGGCGCCGGTGTCGGTACCGCGGACCGGCCCTGCGGCGTCGAGGTGCCCGTCGGTGAAACCGCGCGTGGAGTCCGCGGCGTGGCCGCATAAAGGATGGATGCTGGTGGCGGCACGCCGCTTCCGGGCCGCACGACGGGCACCGGACGCGAATCCTGTCGAACGGGAGGCGCCGCCAGGATCGGCGCAGTCGCCAACACGGCACTGTTGACCGAGACAAGATTGGTCTGCACCGGCTTGCGGCCGGCGAATGTCGGGCCCGAAACAGCCGATACGGCACCAGGCGCCGTCGCGTTTGCGTAACGCACGGGTGGCGTGTGGATGCGCACGCTGACGTTCACGGCATAGGGCTTGTTGAAACGCGTCCAGCAGCCATCCGAACATCCGCGCCAATGCGGTTGATAGGATTCGCCCCAACCCAACGGCACCCAGCCGTACACGGGTCCGCCCACGCCGACGCGCCATCCCGATCCGCCGACCCAGCCGACCAGCGCCGGTGCCCAGACTGGTCGCGCCACATAGCCGCCAGGGCACCAGCCCCATCTCCCGCGGATGTGCGCCCAGCGGCCATAGTGGAACGGCGCGTAGCCCCAAGGTGCTGCGTCAACCCAGGTCGGTCCCCAGGCGCCGACCTCTGTCCAATAGCCGTTACGATAGGGTGCCCAATCGGGAGCGACGTTGGCGGGATACCAGACGGCGCCACCGTATTCCGGAGCCGATTCCCAGGCGCCATAGTCGTCGAGGTCCGAATAGCCGACCATTTGCCTCGACACGGGCGAATTGGCGCGACCGCGCTCATAGTGCCGGTCGCGCGTGGCGCTCCACGTATCGAAGCCGTCGGTGATCGCGCCGTTGCGCAGCTGCGCATAGGCCGGCATGGCGCCTTCCAGGATCGCGTTCTGTCCCGGGAAAACCTCTTGGACCGATGCGCCAATGTCGACCGAGGCCGCGCCCTCGCGAACGGCGACCTGCGTGTACGGGCGGTCCGCCGCGACCTCGATTCGATACAGTCCCGGACGCATCAGCACGACCTGCGCGTTCGGCGTGTCGATTCGCGCCGATTCACCCGGGTCAAGCACGCGCACCCGCAGGATCACAGTGCCCTGCGCGACGAACAGCGCAAAGTTGCGGTCGTCCAGACGGGAAACTTGAAGGCTGGTGGCTCCGGAAAGGCGGAACTGTCCGCCGCCGAAATCGATCTCCGTGCGGCCGTCATTGCCTACCCAGAGGTTGTCACCGGTGGTGACCGGATAATTGATCCCGATGGCGTTCCATTGGTCGGGAGTGTCCTGCGGCGCCAGGAAGAGCTCGCCGGCGACATCCGCAACGCGGCCCACCCGACCGGGCAACTCGTCGTCCGCGAGGGCCGGCATCACCACCGCAGAGGCCACGAGCGCAAGCAACGCGGCGCACCACTTACGCAAACTATCGCGTTGCAACATTTGACGGGAAGTGGGCAATGCAGCGTTTGTGGGCATGTTTCCAACAACGCGTAGTCGGGTGCGGGCGTTGACCCGCGTCCGACGGCATGCCGCCATGATTTGCGATAAAATTTCCCTTCCCACAGCAGGCCCTTTTGCAGCCCATTTGAAGCCTGCAGCAGTTTCAAGCCCATCACCGAGGAGAAAACACCATGCGGAGTTTCCGTCCGTCGCTCGTCGCCGGCGCCATCGCGCTGGCCTTTTGCACCGGCCCTGCGTCCGCGCAGTTTTCCGGCACCTGGATCTTCGGCGACAGCCTGAGCGATGCGGGCCAATACGGCGCACGCTTCACCACCAACCCCGGCCTCACGTCGGCGATGTACGTGGGGCAGAACTTCGGCTTCACGTCAACGCCGTCTTTTCAAGGCGGAAATGACTTCGCGCAGGGCGGCGCGCGCATGAACTCCACGTCGCCACTGATTCCGCCTGGCGTGCCGAACCTCTCGATCGCACAACAGGTGTCGGGTTTCCTCGCCAAGGGGCCGCTCGACCCGCATGCGATATATCAGATCCAGGGTGGCGCCAATGACGTGTTGGTGGCTGCTCAGCAGTACTTGGCGGGGCAGATCACCCTGGCCCAGGTGCAATCGCAGGTGGCGCAGGCGGCCGTTGACCTCGCCACGCAGACTGGCAGGCTGCAGGGCGCAGGCGCGCAGTACATAATCGTCCAGAACCTTTTCGACATCGGCAAGACCCCCTTCGCAACCGCGATCGGCCAGCAAGCGACGGGTACGGCGTTGGCGGGGCTGTTCAATTCCACACTGAATGCCGCTGTCGGCTCTGCCGGCCTGCACGTCATACAGTTCGACACGTTCAAGTTCCTAAATGAAGTCTACGCAAACGCGCCGGCGTACGGTTTCGTCAACATAACGCAGCAGGTTTGCACGACGACCAGCTCGCTGCAATGCACGCCGGCGACACTGAAGGACCCCAACGGCAACATGACGTGGTTCTGGGCCGACGACCTGCATCCGACCACAGGCAAGGCACTTCTTGTAGCCCAGGCGATTGAATCGATGATCACTGGTCCGCAACAGGTTGCCGCCATCGGCGAAGCGCCCATGGGGGTGGAACGCGCCAACTGGCGCGCAATCGACGGCCGGATGTTCTCCGGCATCGACCGCGTTCCTTCCGGCAAGAAAATCCAGGCCTGGGCCTCGTACGATTACGCCAGCGAGGACATCTCGGGCACCGGCCTCTCCACCAGCGGCAACATCAACACGGTCGCCGTCGGCGGCGACATGCGCCTGTCCGACAAATTGCTGGCCGGCCTCGCATTCACCTATTCCGAATACCGTGGCGACTTCAGCAACAATGGCGGCAGCTTCAAGTTGAACGAGCCCACGATCACCGCCTACGTGGGATATGGCGACGGCCCGTGGTATGTCGGAGGAACCCTGGGTTCCGGCAATCTCGACTACAGCAGCATCAAGCGCAACATCGCATTGGGTCCGGTCACGCGCACCGAGAGCGGTGGCACGAACGGCTATCACAACATGGCGCGCCTGCTCGGGGGATATTGGTTCAAGCAGGCCAACTGGGATCATGGCCCGTTTGCCAAGGTCACCTGGGAAAAGGCGGTCGTGCACCAGTACAGCGAAACGGGTTCGTCCAGCACGGCGCTGACCTATGGCCAGCAGGAGAACGAGGCCATCATCTCGAGCATCGGCTGGCAGGTCGCGGGCGACATCAGCGGCTGGCGTCCGTTTGCGCGCGCAACGTGGGAATACAACTTCAAGAACGACGAGCGCTGGGTTTCGGCAACGCCGGTGGGGCAATTGGGAACCTACTCGATGCCCGTCGCCAAGCCGGATGAGAACTACGCGCTGTTCGACCTGGGCGTCAGCAAGGATTTCGGCGGCGTGACCGGTTACTTGAGTGGCAACGCATCGGCCGGCAAGAGCAACGGCGATTTCTGGGCCTTCACGGTGGGTTTCCGCATGCCGATCTGATTGTCGCAGCCGCAAGACCGGAAGGGCCGCCCGCAACGGGTGGCCCTTTTGTTTTACGCCATCATGTGGACTTCAAGCTTGATGTGCGATGGCGCGGACGTTGTGGTCAATCCGGCTGCCGTGGCTTGCGCCGGGTGCGCGCGAACGCCCACTCGTACAGCGGCCGCGGCAGGATTTTCAAAACACGCCCCGTCAATGCCATCTGCCATGGCAACACGTAATACCGGCGCCGACGCGCGATAGCCCTCGCGACGAGTCGTGCCGCCTTGTCCGATGCCAGCAGGAACGGCATCCAGTATGGATTGTGGACAGTCATCGGCGTGCGGATGAATCCCGGGCAGATCGTCACCACGGATATGCCGGAGCCACGGAGCTCGACGCGCAGGCTCTCCAAATAGGAGATCGCCGCAGCCTTGGACGCCGAGTACGCGCCGGAGCCCGGCAGGCCGCGAAAACCAGCCACGCTGGCCACACCGACCAGCGCACCCTTGCGCGCGGCCGTCATGGCCGCAAGGAAGGGCTGGAACGTTTGTACGACACCTTGAACGTTGGTGTCGAACACCGCCTGGAATGCACGCATGTCCTCGGGCTCGCTGGTCAGCGTGCCACGCGAGATGCCCGCATTGGCGATCACCACGTCGGGGACGCCGAAACGCGCGATGAAGTCAGCGCCGGCGCGGGTAAGGGCCGCGGCATCGCGCACGTCGCCGCAATAGGTGGCTACCGTTGCCGGCGCAAGCGCCGCAGCGACGCGGGCGAGCTCGCCTTCGCGTCGCGCGAAAAGGCCGAGTGTTGCACCGGTGCCGGCGTAGTGCCGCGCAAGGGCTTCGCCCAGTCCCGACGAGGCGCCCGTCAGGAAAACCTTCAACGCGGCCGCCGCGGCATGCCGTCAGCCGTTCGCGCTCATTTCACGCTCAGCGCACACTCGGTTCACCTTTCAGTTCACTCTCAGTTGACGCTAGGACTTCGGCCGCTCCGCGCGCGCCTTGTTGACCAGTTCCGTCATCACCGCGGGCGTGGCCGCGTGCGTTCCCGCCCGCACCGGACTGGTGACGAACTTGCCGTCGATGATGACCATCGGAACTTCCTGCACGTTGTAGACCTGGGCCAGTTGTTTTGCGCGATTGATGCGCCCCGACATTGTGAACGAGTTGTACAGGTCCTCGACCTTCTTGCGATCGAGGCCCTTGGTGGCCGCCCAGTCGAAGAACTTGGTCGGCTCCCAAAGCGCCAGGCCCTTGGCGTGGATGGCCACGAATACTTCCGGCGACAACCGCACATCCTCGCCCATGGCCTCCAAAGTGTAGAAAACCTTGGCCAGGTCCACCCAGCGCGGCTGGAACATGACCGGGACCCTGCGGAAGGAAACGTCCGCAGGCAGCGCCTTGGTCCACGCCTGGAGATAGGGTTCGAAATCCGCACAGTGAGGGCACCCATACGAGAAGAATTCAATGACCTCGATTTTTTTTCCGGTTTCCACCGGAATGCCGGGGTTCATCCGCAGGAACTGGCTACCTTCAGCGGCAGGACCTTGCGCCCAGGCTGAGGCGGTCAAGACGGCGAACAGCAATGTGGCCAGCAGGGACATCCCGAGGCCCTTGAAATTTACAGCGTCGTTGCTCATGCGTACTCCCGAAATGCGCAGCTAAAGGCGCGGAACAAGTGAAAATGGAGTGGAAACAAGGATTGAATGAGACTAAACGGCCGATGGGTCATAAGCGAGGACAAAGGGACCCGGGCGCATGGGTCTGTTTGTCCATCGCAGCCGCCTCAAGTTCCAGTGTGCGGCGGCCGGGGTCCCAAACCGGATCAGAACTTGATCACCGCGACATCGAAACCCTTCTTGGCGAGGTCGGACTTGATCCGGTTGAGTTCGTCGGTGTTGTCATAGGGTCCCAGGCGCACCCGGAAGCGAATTCCCTTGTCGGGGATCGTGCCTTGCTGGACCGCGGCCTCCCACCCCGCAAGCGCCAATTGCGCCTTGAGGTTCTCGGCATCGGATTCCATGGCGAACGATCCCGCCTGCAGCCAGAAGCGACTGTCCACGGCCGCAGATTTCGGCGTCTGTACCGATTCGGGTAGTGCCACCTTGGCCGGCGCGCGTTCTGCGTCCTTGCTCTTGTCCTTGTCCTTCGCCTGATCGACCACGGCGCGGTCAGGCAGCACCTTGCGCTCCGTCGCCGGCACCTTGGGCTCTTCGCCGCCCGGCAGGATCTTATAGAAATCGAAGCGCGGCTTGTCGACGGTGGCATCGGACTTGGCGGATTTGGCGGGATCGCGCGGGTCCTTGGCGGCCTGCGCGGCATAAGGAGAATTGGCCTTGGTGACGTAGTAGGCCACGCCGGACGCCAATGCCAAGCCCAGCACCAAACCGATGAAAACGCCCAGCAGCGTGCCGCCGCGACCGCTCACGCGCGGCGGGCGCACGCGGGTTGCGGGTAGGGCTGAACGCGAATTCCGGTTGTGTTTCATGGTCGGCGTTGGCTTCTATTCAAAGTCGGTTCAACTCGGTACGGCGAACTTACATTTGGACGGGCGCGGAGATGCCCAGCACGGCCAGTCCGTTCCGCAGGACCTGACCGGTGGCCGTCACCAGCGCCAACCGCGCTTGCTTCAATTTATCGTCGTCGACCAGGAATCGCTCCGCATTATAGTAACTGTGGAATTCCTGGGCCAATTCCTTGAGGTAGAACGTGACCTGGTGTGGCGCGACTTCGCGCGCAGCGGCCGCCA